>CAYXJZ010000057.1:0-20970 GCA_964465355.1 uncultured bacterium
ACCGAGGTCGCCGCCCAGGCCTTCACCGCCCTCACCGGCATCCAGGTGGAGGTCAGCCGCCTCGGCGAGCAGGACCTGATCGAGCGCGCCTACCAAGAGGGCCGCGCCGGCGTGCGCAACGTCGACATGATCGTGGTCGAGGACTGGGTGGCCGCCCGCGAGCTGCTGTCCAACACCGGCTACTTCGTCAACTACGTGCCGCCCACCGCCCGCGAGCTCTTCGCGCCGCACCACACCGATCCGCTGGTGCTCGGCTACATCAACCGCATCTTCGGCTACAACACCGAGAAGCACCCTGAAGAGGACCCCTTCACCAACGTCTGGCAACTGACCATGCCCGAGTACAGCGGGCGGGTCATGATCCGCGACCTGGCCATCACCGGCGAGCACCAGAACGCCTTCACCGAGTGGGTGCGCCGTTCCGACGAACTGGCCGCCGCCTACACCGAGCTGACCGGCGAGGAACTGGAACTCACCGAGGCCAACGCCGGCCTCGAGTTCATCCGCCGCTTCCTGCTCAACGACCCGATCATCATGACCAGCGACACCCGCATCGGCGAGGCCGTCGGGGCCCGCGGCCAGGAAGACCCGCCATACGGCATGTTCTACGTCTTCTCCAAGCACCGCGACATCCCGCTGCAGGACCTGACCCTGGCCGAGTCGCGCCAGATCGCCCCCACGCTCGGTTACTACTACCCCATCGTGCTGCAACTGGCCTCCGACGCCCGCAACCCCAACGCCGCCAAGCTGTTCATGGAGTACCTGGCCAACCTCGACGGCTTCGCGCCATGGGCCGACTCACCCGGCGTCTACACGCCCAACCCCAACCAGGTGCCATACGAAGGCGACATGCCATGGTCCTGGTGGGAGGAGCGCCTGTGGGGTTACGACCTCGACTTCGCCGCCCAGAACCGCGGCATCGTGCTCGACACCTGGTTCAAGTACGCCCAGCGTTGATCCCAGGACGCTGAGGAGCTAGGACGATGGTGGACGCGCTGCGGCGTCTCAGACTGAAGATCACGCCGCAGCGCGTCCTTGCTGTCGCGTTCCTGCTGCTGCTCGGCTACCTGGTGGTGGTGCCGCTCGGGGTGATGGTCGAGGAGACCTTCATCGTCCATCCGCTCGAGCGCTTCCAGATCCCCGGCGCGGTGGCCGGCGACTACACCACCGCCCACTACGAGCGCACCTTTGTCGGGCCGAGCAGCTACGCCTTCTTCTACCGGCCGCTGATCAACACGCTGGTCATCTCGCTCGGCGTGTCGCTGCTGGCGCTGGCCATCGGCGGCGGCCTGGCCTGGCTGGTCGCCCGCACCGACCTGCCGCTCAAGGGCCTGATCTCCAACGTGGCCATCGTGCCCTACGTGATGCCGTCCTGGACGCTGGCGCTGGCCTGGCTCACGCTGTTCAAGAACCAGCGCATCGGCGGCACGCCTGGCATCTTCCAGGCCATCACCGGCTTGTCCACCCCCGACTGGTTCGCCTACGGGCTGTTCCCCATCACCATCACCCTGGCGCTGCACTACTTCCCCTTCGGCTTCATGCTCATCGGTGGTGCGCTGCGCAACATCGACGCGCAGTTGGAGGAGTCGGCCGAGTTGCTGGGTGCCTCGCGCGCCACCATCCTGCGCCGGGTGGTCTTCCCCTTGGTACTGCCTGCCATCTTCAGCACCTTCCTGCTCACCTTCAGCAAGGGACTCGGCAGCTTCGGCACACCCGCCTTCCTCGGCGGGCCGGTGCGCGAGTTCGTGCTGGCCACCTCGCTCTACGCCAACCTCATCGGACAGCGGCCGGGCATCGGCTACATCGCCGCCCTTGTCATGGTGGCCATGGGCGTGCTGGTGCTGTACATGGACCACAAGATCATCGGCGCCCGGCGCAGCTTCGTCACCATCTCGGGCAAGGGTGCCCGCGCCAACCCGCAGCGGCTGGGCGTCTGGCGCAAGCCCATCGCCGCCCTGGTGGTGACCTTCCTCTTCGCCGTCATCGCCGTGCCGGTGGGTGCGCTCATCGTCGACACGCTGATGCTGCGGCCGGGCATCTATGCCTGGAGCAACCTCTCGCTGCACTACTGGATCGGCGAGGCCAGCATGGCCATCGGCCTCGGCACAGGTGAGCCGGGCGTGCTGCGCAACCCGCAGCTCATGCGCGCACTCGGCAACACCATGCAGCTGGCCGTCACGGTGGCACTGATCTGCGGCGTGCTCGGCATGCTCATCGGCTACACCGTGGTGCGGCTGCGCGGCACCTGGCTGTCCAAGCTGCTCGACCAGCTCGCCTTCCTGCCCTACCTCATGCCCTCCATGGCGCTCGGCTCGGTGTTCCTTGCCATGTTCGCCATCTCGCGTGGCCCCATCCCCTCGCTCTACGGCAGCTTCTGGCTGCTGGTGATCGCCTGCACGGTGGGCTACCTGCCCTACGCGGTGAAGGCCGGCGTCAGCGCCATGATGCAGGTGGGCGCGGAGCTGGAGGAGGCCGCCATCGTGGCGGGCGCGTCGTGGTGGACGCGCATGCGGCGCATCCTCTTCCCGGTGCAGAAGGCCACGTACTTCTCCGGCATGCTGCTGCCCTTCATCTCGGTGACGCGTGAGCTGTCGCTGCTCATCCTGCTGGTGACGCCGGCCACCCAGTTGGCCACCACCATCACCTTGCGTTACTCCGACCGTGGCTGGTACCCCTACACCAACGCCATGGTCCTGCTGCTCATCGTCATCGTCATCACCAGCACCTGGCTCTCGCGGCGGCTGATGAAGACCGACCTCGCCAAGGGTCTTGGAGGTTAGTGTGCCCGCCATCGTGCTCCAGAAGGTGGAGAAGGTCTTCGCCGGCCACGCACCCGCCGTGCGGGAACTCGACCTGACCATCCCAGATGCCTCCTTCACCACCTTGCTCGGCCCCTCCGGCTGCGGCAAGACCACCACCCTGCGCATGATCGCCGGTCTGGAGATGCCCTCCTCCGGCGACATCAGCATCGGCGACCAGCTGGTGTTCTCCGCCTCCAAGGGGCGTTCGGTGGCGTCGTCCAAGCGCGGCCTCGGCCTGGTGTTCCAGAGCTACGCGCTGTGGCCGCACCTCACCGTGCGGCAGAACATCGCCTTCGGCCTCGAGGTGCGCCGCGTCGGCCGCGCCGAGCTCAAGGAGCGGGTGGAGCGGGTGGCCGCCGCCCTGCAGATCGAGCCATACCTGGCCCGCTACACCAGCGAGCTCTCGGGCGGCCAGCAGCAGCGCGTGGCCATCGCCCGCGTGCTGGTCATGCGGCCCAAGGTGCTGCTGCTCGACGAGCCGCTGTCGAACCTGGACGCCAAGCTGCGCATGGACATGCGCGCCGAGCTCAAACGCCTCCATGCCGAGACAGGCGCTACTGTGGTGTACGTGACGCACGACCAGTTGGAGGCCCTGACCATGAGCACCCACATCGCCATGATGCGCGACGGCGTGCTGCAACAGGTGGCGCCGCCGCTGGAGCTCTACGCCCAGCCGGCCAACCAGTTCGCCGCCGACTTCCTCGGCAACCCGCGCATCAACCTCATCGCAGGCGCCACCGGCCAAGGCGGCGTGGACTGCGACGGCCTGCTGGTGCCGCTCGATGCGCCGCTGGCGGTGCCATCCGGCACCCCGGTGACGGTGGGCCTGCGGGCGGAGGAGTTGCGCATCGAGCGTGAGCCCGGCCCAGGCAGAGCCCCTGCCGTGGTGCGCTCGGTGTTGCCGACGGGCGCGGACTGGTACTTCCGGCTGGAGCTGACGTCGCCCGATCAGGGGCGAGCGGCCGCCGACGGGGGCGCAGCTGCCGAGGCTGCCCTGATGGTGCGCGACAATCGC
This sequence comes from uncultured bacterium, assembly GCA_964465355.1. Taxonomy (GTDB): domain Bacteria; phylum Deinococcota; class Deinococci; order Deinococcales; family Trueperaceae; genus JAABTL01. The sequence continues at coordinate 3,817 of CAYXJZ010000057.1, forward strand.
CTGGTCGACCTGAGCGAGGGTGAGCGCGTGTACATCGAGGCCGCGCCCAGCCCGGCCAAGGTCTTCGACCGCGATGGGCGCTCGCTCACCAGCCCGGCGGGGCCCTCTGCGCCAGCAGAGGCGCCTGCGGCCGCGACCGTGGTGAGCGCCGGAGCGATGGTGTGAGCCAGGCCAAGAACAGCCACCACCAGCCACCGCAGCTGCTCATCGTCACCGGCATGTCGGGGGCGGGCAAGACCCAGGCCATGAAGGCGCTGGAGGACCTGGACTTCTTCTGCATCGACAACCTGCCGCCAGTCTTCCTGCCGCAGCTGGCCCAGTTGGGCGGCCTGGCGGCCGGTCGGGGCCAGCGGGTGGCGGTGGCCATGGACGTGCGCGGCCGCGAGCTCTTCTCCGACCTCTCCAAGGCCCTCGACGACCTGCAGACCACCGGCGTGCCGCACCAGATCCTCTTCCTCGACTGCGCTGACGACGTGCTGGTGCGGCGCTACTCCGAGACGCGCAGGCGCCACCCGGTCACCGGCGGCCGCAGCCTCTTCGAGCAGATCGCCGCCGAGCGACGGCTGCTGGCCGGGGTGCGCGACCGCGCCGACCTGGTGCTCGACACCACCCGCATGACCGCCCACGACCTTAAGGGCCGCCTGGCACGCATCGTCGCCGGCCGCAGCCTGGAGGAGGGCATCGAGGTGGACCTGCTCAGCTTCGGCTTCAAGCACGGTGTGCCGCTGGACGCCGACCTGGTCTTCGACGTGCGCTTCCTGCCCAACCCCTACTACGACGAAGCCCTCCGCCCCCAGACCGGCCTCGACGCGCCGGTGCGTGACTACGTGCTCGAGCAGCCGGCTGCCCCTGCCTTCGTCGACGACGTGGTGGGCTTCGTGCAGCGCTGGCTGGGTGCCTACGCCGCCACCGGCAGGCCGCGCCTGACGGTAGCCATCGGCTGCACCGGCGGCCAGCACCGGTCGGTGGCGCTGGCCGAGGCCATCGCCGAGCGGCTCAAGGCCGACCACCCCCTGGTGGGCACCCACCACCGAGACATGCCGAGGTCGGTGTCCCGCACCTCGGCCGAAGGTGGCTAGCAGCGCTGGGACCCCCTCCGGCTCCGTCTCCCAGGCCATCCGTGCCAGGCGTGAGGCCATCATGCAGGCCGTGTACCGCTACGGTGAGCGCAGCGCGGCGGAGCTGGCCGCGGCTTTGCCCGCCTCCATCGCCACCGTTCGCCGCGATCTGGCCGCGCTGGAACGCCAGGGCATGATCGACCGAAGCTGGGGTGGGGCCAGGGTGCACGTGGCCATGCGCTACCCTGACGCCTTCCGCAGGCGAGCCGCCCATGCCGCACGCGCCAAGCATGCGCTGGCCTTGGCCGCCGCCGACCTCGTACAGCCCAACATGGTCGTCGGCCTCTCGGGCGGCACCACCTGCACCGTGCTGGCGCGCATGCTGCGGGGAAGGCCGGTGAACGTGGTCACGAACGCGGTGAACGTAGCCGCCGAGCTCTTCGGTGCACGGCCCACCAAGGTCATCCTCAGCGGTGGCGCGCTGAAGGCCAACAGCTTCGAGCTGGTCGGTGCCGCCACCGACAGCGTGATCCGCAGCTACCACTACGACCTGTTCTTCTGCTCCTCCTCCGGCAGCGGCGATCGCGGCTTCACCCGCCGTGACCATGCCGAGGCCGCGGTGGTGCGCTCCTTCATGCAGGTGGCCGACCGCTCTGTCTTCCTGGTCGACAGCAGCAAGCTGGGTCGCGAAGCGCCTGCGCTGGTCGCCGCCTACGGCGACGTCGGCGAGGTCTACATCGGCGGGGCCATGGAGCCGCAGTGGCGCGAGCGGCTCAGCGAGTCCGGCACCCGGCTCATCGAGATCGACGAGGTGGCTTGGCCCGTGCCGGACGCGGCTGGGGTGATGCAGGCCGACGAGGGCCGAGCGCCTTCATGAGAGCACTCTCACCCTGCACACCTGACGAGATGCATCCTTGGTACAGACCGCCCATGACATCCCAGACGCGTTCCAGGTGGGCGGCGTCGGAGGTGAACGATGCGTACGACGACCTTTCGCCTTGCTGTGCTCGCCCTCGTGACTGCCGTGGCCTTGGCGGCCTGTGGCGGCCCGGGCCCCCAGCCTGACCCGGACCCGCAGGGCTTCAGCCCCAACTTCGAGGTCAGCAACCCCGACGAGTCGGCCGGCACGGCTGTGTCGCTGTTGGTGGTGACCACGGAAGCAGAGATCTTGACGGCGGCTGCCGCAGGAGGGCAGTCGGTTCTCGACCTCTCCCCGCGTGAGCTGCTCTCCTCAGCCGATGGGCTGCCCATCGGAGCGCCTGCGCAGGTGGGACCCCAGGCCATCGAGATCCAAGCCGGCCTCTGGATCGCCGCGGTCGGCCTGATCGACCTGGATGGCAACCTGGAGATGACCTTCCCCGAACTGGAAGACCTGCCTGCCGCGTTGGCGAACAACTGGCTGCTGCCTGCCGAAGAGTTCATCCTGCAGTCCGTCCTCCCGGCCGGCTGCACCGTGGTGGCCGATGACCCCGACGTGATGGTCAGCGTCTATTACAACCAACTCCTGCTCTCGGTCCCCGGTCTCTTCGGCGCCTTCGCCGGCGAGTTGGTGGTCGGCTTCGTAGCGACGACCGAGCAACTCGACGTGGAAGAGCCCATCGAAGACCAGGAACCCACCTTTGTCGCTTGGCTCTACGCCGACGGTGACGTGAACCTGAGCAGCGAGGGCGCGGCCTGCGATGCCGGGGATCCCACCTTCGGGGTGGACGTCTCCCTGCAGGCGGGTTGGAACCAGGTCGGTTGGGCCGTGACCGCGCCGGGTGGCGGCGAACCTGTCGACATCAGCTTGGTCAACGTGGACGAGGACGCGACGATCTACGTGGAGGCTGTGTTGGGGCTGTAGGGCGACTGGCTAGCTTCCGTCACCATGCCTGTGTGGGGCGCCGAACCTTCGGGAGTTCAGCGCCCCACCCGAGCGATCAGCATGACGGGGGTACGGAAGAGGATCTCGACGTCCCACCACACCGACCAATCGCGTACGTAATGTGCCTCCATGGCCTGGCGCTGGTCGAAGGTGACGTCGTTGCGGCCGTCGATCTGCCAGTAGCCCGTCATACCTGGCCGGGCCAGGAAGATGACCTCGCGTTCCGGACCCATGTCGTCCATCTCGCGCACCATGTAGGGGCGGGGCCCCACCAGGCTCATGTCGCCCAGCAGCACGTTGATCAGTTGCGGCAGTTCGTCGATCGACAGCTTGCGCAGCCAGCGTCCTGCGCGTGTCACCCTCGGGTCGTCGACGAGCTTGTGGAAGCGCTCGTACTCCTCGCGCAGGGCAGGGTCTTCGGCCAGCATCTTGGCCAGGCGCTCCTCGGCGTCGACGTGCATGGTGCGGAACTTGATGCAGAGGAAGCCACGGCCGTAGCGCCCTACGCGCGGGGAGCGATACAGGGGCCCGCCTGCCGAGTCGAGCGCCACCCAAACGGTCACCACCAGCAGTGGCAGCGCCAGCAGGGCCAGCAGCAGAAGCGAGCCGAGGACATCGATGGAGCGCTTCAGGGCGCGGTTGAAGCTGGAGGCAAGGGCGTTGCGCACCTCCAAGGCCAACTCGGTACCCAACGGAGCTGCCACCACCGACGAGGCAGGCAGGCCGTGCAGGTCGGGCAGGAACTGCACGTAGCGAAGGTGGCGGTCAGCCCTGCGCAAGACCTGGTCGTAACTCAGGGTGGAGGCAGCGTCCGGTGAGACGATCACGTGGCGGACCCCGGTCTCGCTGAGGTAGTCCCATGCCCCATGCAACTCGCCCCGCACCGGCACGCCAGCCACCGACCAGCCATCGGCCTCGCCGAAGGCGGCCATCGGCCTCAGGCCTACGCCTGGGCGGCTCAAGAGGTGCTGTGCCACCTGGGCCGCGCTGGCGCCCGTGCCAAGCAGTACGACAGGACGTCCCCACAGCCGCATCCAGCGCAGCAACATCTTGGCCAGCACCCTGAAGGTCGGCGCCAGCACCACGCCGAGCAGGAAGGTGATGAGCAGTTCCCATGCGCCCAAGGGCAGGGCGGCCGGCAGCAGGAAGGCAGCGAAGCCCAGTGCCAGGGAAGCGGCCGCGGCCGAGCGCACACTGCGCGACAGCTCGACGTGCCCGACGAGGCCGTAGCCGGGGTAGAGCCCGGCGTACCAGGCGAAGGCCGGCCACAGCAGGGTGGCGTAGGCGAGGGGTGCCGTCCAGCCAGCGGCCAGCGACATCGTCGGGTCGAAGGCGCCGACCACGAGGAAGGCCGCCGACAAGGCGAGGGCACCGGCAGCAGCGTCGCTCGCCGCCAGCACCATGCGTACGGCGGTGGCGCTGCCAGGGCCGGTCTCGGCCATGGCGGTCTCGCGTCGGTGGCCGACCGCCCGCCAGCCGAGCACCGCGGCCAGTGGGTAGATCAGGGCCCCCTGCTGCAAGGTGGCGTCGGAGAAGTTGAGCCACAGCACCGCGGCCAGCACGACGGCCATGGCCCTGTCGCGCTGCTGCACGGCGCGCAGAGCCAACAGCACAAGCAGGATGAGCAGGCCGGCCAACCCGACCAGACCGGATTCCACCCAGGCTGCCAGCACCAGGTTGTGGGCATGGACGGCCACCGGTCGGATGCGGGTTTCGTCGGGATGCAGTTCCTGCATGGCCCGCGGCAGACCACCTGGCCCCCAGCCCAACCAGGGACGCTGGGCGATGGCGTCCAAGGCGTCCGCCCAGATGGGGTAGCGTGAGCTGCGCAGGTCGGTGACGCCACGGTCGGCCACGCCGGGCTGGTAGGGCAGGGGGGTGGCCGAGGCCACCAGCTGCAGCTCGGCGAAGGTGACGGTGGCGCCTGTTGCCTCGCTGCGGTCGACGATGGCGCCCGTGTACCAGACGATGGGCCGCTCACCGTCGTAGTGCAGGACGACCGTGCCACGCATCCAGCCGTCTGTGAGGGGCTCGGCCACAGCGCTCAGGACCCGAACACCACCTGCGGCTGTGGCGCGGAAGTCGCCATCGTCTACGTAGGTGGCCGACATGACCGTGTCGCGCTCCGCACCGGCCAGTTGCCCCCAGCCGTCCAGCCCTGGGCGTACCCCTTCGGCGGCCAGCCAAGCGGCGCTCAGCACGTAGCTGGTGTCGGGTTGCAGCGTGACGATCTGCTGCAGGCGTGACCAGGGCTCGGTCCACACCTTGCGCACCACCAGGCCGGTGCGTGGCTGGCCCTCCACCGTGGCCGGTGTGGGGCTAAGCTCCACGCCCAACTGGTACCACCAGTCGCCAGTGGCCATCTCACTGCCGCGGAAGAGGTTGGCGGGTCGCTCCTCGGTGCGCACCAGGTCGGTGAGGTAGCCGCTGCGGCCGATGCCAACGTATGCGCCCGCGCCAGCCACCACGGCCACCATCACCGCGATCAGGCTCCACTCGGCGATGCGGACCCCGTGGCTGCCGCGGCGGCCGACGAAGCGCAACCCCACCGCCACGATCAGCCAAGCGATGGCAGCCTCGCGCGCGCCGGACACCAACACCGCCATCAGGCCGATGGCCAGCGCCACCACCCGCAGGCGTTCGGATGGCACCACCACGGCCAACAGCGCGGCCATGACCAGCATGGCGTGACCGAAGACGGCCGGATGCGATTGCCAGGCGATGGCGTCCAAGGCTGTCAGGGCCGTACCCCAACGCAGGCCGTCGACCTGCTGCAGGCCCGCGTACAAAGCGATGGTCAGGCCGACCACCAGCCCGGCGCCCACCCACCTGGGGGCCACGGTGCCTTGCAGCGTCTGCCTGGCCACGCTGCCGGCCCGGAAGATCAACCAGACCGCCAACACCTGGGCGGTCGTCTGCAGCCCTGCCATCGCGTAGCCGGTCAGAGCGTAAGGAGCGCCGAGAAGCAGGGCGGCGAACCACCACCAGCGGTCAGCACGCTGCAGTTCCACCCTGCCGGCCGCAAGGGCCAGCAAGGCCAGGAAGGGACCAACCGACGGAACGGCGGCGAAGCCTACGCCGGCCAAGAAGGCTAGGCCGGCAGGTGTGGTCCTGATGGGCGTCCCGCCATCCAATGTGGGCACTTCCGGCGCCGGCCCGGGCAGGTCGTGGTTCACGACTGCCCGGTCTCCAGCAGCCGCAACAGGTCGCGACCGTAGCCGCTATGGCTCAGGGGTTCGGCGAGGGTGCGCAGGGCCTGGTCGTCGATCCACCCCTTGCGCCACGCCACCTCCTCCGGACTGCCGATGCGCAGCCCTTGGCGCTCCTCCACCGTCTGGACGAAGGTGCTGGCCTGCAACAGGCTGGCGTGGGTGCCGGTGTCCAGCCAGGCGAAGCCATGCCCGAGGCGCTGCACGTGCAGTTGGCCGGCCTGGAGATAGCGACGGTTGAGGTCGCTGATCTCCAGTTCGCCCCTGGCCGATGGCCGAAGGCCGCGCGCCAGCTCCACCGCCTGAGCGTCGTAGAAGTAGAGGCCGGTGACGGCCATCCTGGACGGTGGCCTGGCGGGTTTCTCCTCGATGCTGGTGGGTCGGCCATCCTGATCGAAGCCGATGACCCCGTAGCGCTCTGGGTCTTGCACCTCGTAGGTGAACACGGTGGCGCCCTCGGTCCTGGCGTTGGCCTGCTCGAGCATGTCGCCGAAGCCGTGGCCGAAGAAGAGGTTGTCGCCCAGCACCAACGCCGACGAGCTGCCTGCCAGGAAGGTCTCGGCGATCAGGAGGGCCTGTGCGATGCCGTCCGGGGTCGGTTGCTCGCGGTAGTCGAAGGACATACCCCAGCGCCGGCCATCACCGAGGAGTCGCTCGAAGAGCGGCAGGTCCTGCGGCGTGCTGATGATCAGCACCTCGCGGATGCCGGCCTGCATGAGCACGGTGAGCGGGTAATAGACCATGGGCTTGTCGAAGACGGGCAGGAGCTGCTTGCTCACCGCCAGGGTAGCGGGATGCAGCCGGGTGCCTTGGCCTCCGGCGAGAAGGATGCCCTTGCGGGGGGTGGCGCTGCTCAAGCGGGCGTCTCCGCGGTCGGTCGGCCAAGGCGGTCCAAGGCCCGTCCGTCACCGGTCCGCCGCTCGCACCAGTCGAGGTGGGTCAGGTACCAGGCCACGGTCTCACGCAGGCCATCATGGAAGCCCTGCCGAGGCGCCCAACCAAGCCCCTCGACAGCGCTGGCGGGATCGATGGCGTAGCGATGGTCGTGGCCCGGCCGGTCGGGAACGAAGGCGATGGCCTTGGCGTGGGGTGCAGCCTGCGGGCGTAGCTCGTCCAGCACGCTGCACACGGCCTCGGTGACCTGCAGACTGGTCAGCTCGGTGCCGCCGCCGAAGAGGTAGGTGCTGCCGGGCTGGCCCCGCAGGGCTGCCATGATCAGCCCGCTGGCGTGATCGCGCACGTGCAGCCACTCGCGCACCTGGAGGCCGCGCCCATAGACCTCGAGGGGCAGGCCGCGCAAGGCGCGCAGCACGATGCGCGGGATCAGCTTCTCTGGAAACTGACGGGGTCCGTAGTTGTTGGCGCAGTTGGTCACCACCACCGGCAGACCGTAGCTGTGGTGGTAGGCACGGGCCAAGTGGTCGCTGCCGGCCTTGGTGGCGCTGTAGGGCGAGCGCGGGTCGTATGGACTGCCGACGTGGAAGGCGCCGTCATCGCCAAGGCTGCCGAAGACCTCGTCGCTGCTGACGTGGACCAGACGGAAGGTGGCGCGCTCGGTGGGGCTGAGGTCGCTGAGGTGATGTCGGACGGACTCCAGCAGCTCGAAGGTGCCTAAGAGGTTGGCGTGCACGAAGGCGGCAGGGCCGTCGATGCTGCGATCCACATGCGTCTCGGCGGCCAGATGCAGGATGGCAGTGGGACGGTGCTCATGCAGGAGGCGGCTGAGCAGCTGGGCGTCGTTCACCTCGCCGTGGACGAAGTGGTGGCGCGGGTCGTCCATGACCTCGCCCAGGTTGTCGAGGCCGCCGGCGTAGGTCAAGGCGTCAAGGGTCAGCACCTGGTGGGCCGTGGTGGCCAGCAGCTCGCGCACCAAGGTGGAGCCGATGAAGCCAGCGCCGCCGGTGACCATCACGGTGCCGGACGACGGCCGCATCGGGGTCGCTGCTTCAGACATGTGCCTAGGCTACTCGCTGGAGGTGAGCGGAGAAGGCTGCGCCGGCCTCAGCCGCTGCCTGAGTCGCTGCCACAGGTGCTGGTCAAGGACCACATCGTCGGGCAGTCCCAGGTCGATCTCGTGCTTGGACGCCGGCAGTACGTCGGGAGCCCGCCGCCGGGCCAGCTCGAACGCCGTCGTAGGCGGTCCAGCCACATGCAGGACATGCACGCCCTGCTCGACCAGCGCCTGCGCGTTCAGCGCGACCAAGGCGATCTCCGGCGCGATCTCGTCCACGTAGGCCTGGCTGCTGCGTAGGTCGGTGAAGGCGGTGGGGTAGGGCCACTGGCGGGGCCGGAAGCTGGTGCGGATGATGAGGTGGCGCGGCGCGCGGCGCGCCTCGTCCTCGGCGGCCAGCTTGCTCAGGGCGTAGCGGTTGCGCACCGGGCCGACCGGGTCGTCCTCGCGGTAACCGCCGCGCGCTGCGCGCGCCGGGTCGGCCTCACCCCAGAAGACGTAGTCGGTGCTGATGTGCACCAAGCCCAGGTCAAGGGCCGCGCAGGCATCGGCCACCGCACGGGTGCCAAGCACGTTGACCTGCCAGCAGCGTTCCGGCTCTCGTTCGGCGCCGGACACGTCGGTGTAGGCGGCGGTGTGGAGCACCGTGGTTGGCCGGTGCTGCTCCAGGGCGGCCATGACCGAGACGGGATCACTGACGTCGAGCTGCTGCCGCCTGGGCGCTGCTGCCTGCGGAAGGAGCGCGCGCAGTTCGCTGCCAAGCCGGCCACTGCCGCCGGTGATGAGCAGGCCGCTGCCGTCATGGGGGAGCGGTTCCATCTGGCCAGCAGACCATGGCAGGGCGCGTCCTGCCAAACGTCCGGCTGAACGCGGCTGGCACCTGCCGCCCCCGGAGCCGTGCTCAGCTCGCTGCTTCGCCCCCGTGCCGCGGGAACACGATGCTGAAGCGACTGCCATCACCGAGGCGGGAGCGCAGCTCCACCCGTCCCTGCATCTCTTCGACCAGGGCCCGGGCGAGGGGCAGCCCGAGGCCAACACCCTGCCCGCGCGAGCCCGCAGGCTGCAGGCGGACGAAGGGCTGGAAGACGCTCTCCTTGGCCTCGTCAGGGATGCCGGGTCCATCGTCCAGCACGTGCACGGCCACCCTGCCCTGATCGTCGGACTCCAGCGACACCTCCACCTTGCCGCCGGCTGGGGTGTACTTCAGCGCGTTGTCGAGCAGGTTGATCAGTGCCTGGCGGAAGCGCTGCCCGTCCACGACGGCGTGCATCTGGCCGGTGGGGGCATGAAAGCCGAGCTCGACGCCGCTCTCCTCGGCCAGCGGCCGCATCAACTCCACCGTGCCCCTGGCCAGCTCGGCCAGGTCGTCGGGGGACATGATCAGGGTCAGGCGGCCCGACTCGATCAGGCTGATGTCCAGCAGCTCCTCGATCAGCGAGAGCAGGTGCCGGCCGGCAGCCTGGATGTGGTCGAGGTGCTCCAGCTCCTCTTCTTGGCCATGCGTGCTCAGGCGGCCGTGCAGCAGCTGGGCGAAGCCGAGGATGCTGTGCAGGGGCGTGCGCAGTTCATGGCTCATGCGCGACAGGAAGGCGGTCTTGGCGCGGTCGGCCGACAGGGCCTGCTCGGAGCTGCGCATCCTGGCTTCGAGCTGCCGCTCCAGCTCGAGGTGTTGCTGGTCCTGATCGGATCGGCGGGCAGCCACCTGTGCCAGGAAGGGCAGGTCGGGTTGCAGCAGGCGGCTGCGGGCCTCCTCCGGGCTCAGCTCGCGGTGGAAGCCCAACGCCAGCAGGCCGAGCGGCCCGTCGTCGCCCTGCAGCCGCACCAGGCCGAGCGAGCCCAGCTGACCTTGGGGCAGCGCGGGATCGCGCCCAGTCCAGCTGTCGTAGTCATCGATCAGCGCCCAGGGTAGCTGGGTGGCCAGCAGGTGGGTGAACAGCCGGGCGGCGTCGGGTGGTTCGGGCCATCGCGACTGCGGGACATGGTCGGCACCGGCTGTGAAGGCGCCGCTGGCGACCCAGGTGACCAGGGGGCCTGCACGGCCGTGCCGCCACGCCAGCAGTCCGTGGCTGGCGCCGGCTTGGCGGCAGGCGGCTTCCAGCACGTGGTGCAGGTCGTCCAGGCGGGCGCCTGCGTCCAGCATGCGTAGCAGCAGCCTGTGTCTGAGCTCGAGTTCCGATCGTGGCTCCAGTTCGGGTGGTTGGGTTCCGGGATGCAACCGCATGCCCTCCTTCATGGCGAAGGTAGGGGTTCCTGGCTTACGGGCCTCTGAGGTTGAAGGCAGGTGGGACCCTCGGCAGGGGAGGCACCGTGGACCGGCCGTGATGTGAGAGGCCCGAGAGCCGCGCCATGGTGCTATCGGCCCAACGATGAGACTCGAACGTGCAGAGCGTGCAGCCGCGCTGGGCCCCGGTCCGGCGGAACCTGGTAGCGAAGCTGCCGCGAGTGCCTTGACCATCCCGCGGGTGGACCCTGCCTTCGCTCAGGCGAAGGTGCTGTTGATCGACGACGACCCGGTCTCGACCGGCCTGGCCTCGCGTGCGTTGATCGAGGCCGGCCTCAAGCCGCCCCGGGTGATCCACGACCCGGCCCAGACCCTGGCGGCCTTCGAGCAGGCTCAGCCCGACCTCGTCCTCCTCGACTTGCTCATGCCAGGGATGGACGGCCAGGATCTGATCGGCCTGCTGCAGGCGCTGTCGAATGAGGACGGCAGCGTGCCCATCATCGCCGTCACCGCTGACAACGCCGTCGCGCGCCGTCGAGAGGTGCTGAGGGCAGGGGCCTTCGACTTCATCGCCAAACCCTTCGACATCGTCGAGATGGTGCTGCGCGTGCGCAACGCGCTCAAGGTGCGGTTCCAGGACGTGCGGCTGCGCTCCGCCAGCGAGGACCTGGAGCAGGTGGTGGAGCGGCGCACGCTGGAGCTGGAAGAGGTGCAGGCCGAGCTGCTCTCCAGGCTGGCGCAGGCGGCCGAGTTCCGCGCCCCTGGCCTGGGGGAGCACACCTTCAGGGTCGGCCGCCTGGCCGGCGCCATCGCCAAGGCCCTCGGCCTTGCACCACAGACCTGCAGGCGCATCGAGTTGGCTGCCAGACTGCACGATGTGGGGAAGGTCGCCGTGCCAGACGCCATCCTCCTCAAGGAGGGGCCCCTGACCCCGGCTGAGTACGCGGTGGTGCAGACCCATGCCGAGATCGGCGCCTCGCTGATGGCCGGCGGGCGCTCGGAGCTCGCCCGCCTGGCGGAGACCATCGCCATCAGCCACCACGAGCGCTGGGATGGCCACGGCTACCCGCGTGGCGTGGCAGGCGATGAGATCCCCCTACCCGGCAGGATCACGGCGTTGGCGGACGTGCTGGACGTGCTCACGCACGACCGGCCGTACCGTGAGGCGCTTCCACTCGAGGCCGCCTTGGAGGAGGTCCATGCGGCTTCGGGCAGCCAGTTCGACCCGCGCATCGTGCGCAGCCTTGCGCTGATCCCCGAGCTGGAGCGGTTGCTGTTCGGTTAGGTGCGGCCTTGGGCTAGCTATTGTCTGCAGCTGGGTTCTGGTGTGCTCTAGATCTCGCTGAGGTCTGGCCCGATCGCCAGAGCATGGCACCCAACAGAGCGGCGGAGGACCACCAAAGGGCCGCGGGCTTCCACGCCGACGCAGACCATGCCGATGACGCTGTGTCAGGTGCCGACCCCAGGCTGATGAGGCCGACGCCACCCGCTACCAGGGCGACGAGGAACAGCAGATGCCCCAAGCGGATGCCGGCTGCGCTGCTGTCACGGTGGGGGAGGAAGGCGAAGGCGCCGGCGAGGATGGCCAGGTGGAGGGCGAGCTGCTCCAGCCAGGCGGGGGAGCCCAGCCAGTCCGTGGTGCTGCCCGGCAGACGTCCGAAGTGCTGGACCGCTGCCGTGACGCCATGGACGGTCGCGGTGACCGTGAGGCCGATCGCCACGGCGCCCACCCAACGCCCGTGCCGCAGCAAGGCTCTGCCCAAGGGCAGGAGGGCGGCGGTGTAGACGGCGACGAACGCCAGGTCGAGCCCGAGCAGCGTGCGCGGGTCATCGACCCAGGTCCCGTCCGCAGGCAGCAGCGGCCCGGTCAAGCGCGCCAGCAGGACCAAGGCGCCAAGGGCGCCTGCGAGCACCGAAGCCAAGCGGAGCCAGCCTGGTCGGAGCCCTGCGCCACCACCCCCCGCCCGGTCGAGGGCGATCTGCAGGCCGGTGATCAGGACCTTCAGCCCGACCACGACGAACAGGCCAACGCCACCCGCGCGCACCATCGCCCCCTGCCCCTGCCACCAGCCGATCGCCACGACGGCGACTGAGACCAGCAGGACCAAGTTCAGGGCATGCCCGACCAGCAAGGAGCTCAGGCTGCGGGGGACGGCCACCTCGGCCAGGTTGCTGCCCAGCATGACCAGCCAGGCGAACACCTGTCGCAGGGGGCCGGGCAGGCCGTTGCGCGTCACCAGGCCATCGAAGAGCTTGCCGGAGGCGCGCAGCAGCCGCGCCGTGCTGCGCGCGGTGGCGGGCAGGTCGAGGTCCATGCCCTCCTGCCTGGCCAGCAGGAAGCGGCGAAGCGTGGCCTTCACGGCCTTGGGGTCGCCCTCGCTCCGCCGGCAGGCCTGTTGCAGCTCGGCCAGCGCGGGTTCACCGGCGAAGGCCTCTGCCAGGATGGCCTGGTAGGCCTCGGTCAGCAGCGCCTCGCGCACGGCCGGGTCGGTGTCGGGCGGCAGCAGGGTGCTGATCAGCCGATCGGCGCCGTCCAGCCGCCCCCAGAGGACGTCGCTCTCGCGCCAGCGGCGGTCGAAGAAGGCGCCGAAGGTGGCGAAGCGGGCGCCGTAGAGCTTGCCGACGCCCTCCTTGGCCGAGAGGGCGAAGTCGGCGTCTGTGGTGCCGATGCGGTGGATCTGCACCGGCGCCAGCTCCTCGCCGATGCCGCTGGTGTCGAGGACGGGGAACTGCACCAGGTCGTAGGCGGGGAAGTCGTCGAGGTAGCCGCGCAGCACCCTGGCCATGGTGCGGGGGAAGACGTCCGCGCCGGCTGGGGGCGTGCGCAGGGCGTCCATGGCGGTCTCTGCCATCTGCAACTGTGCGGCGAAGGCTGTCGCGACGTGGTCGAGCAGGGCTTCGATGACCTCCTGGTTGGCTTGCAGGAAGCTGTCGGTCGCCCGCTTGCGGGCCTGGGCGTTGGGTTGCCTGAGGATGCCGAGCAGGTCCATGCTGCCCCTGCCCCCGGTCGCCAGGGCGGCCGCCTGCCGCGGCTCGAAACCGGCCATGGCCTGCCCTGCGGCGTCGGCCAAGGCGTCCAGTGCTTGCTGCGCTGCCCTGCGCGCGTGACTCATGACGGGTTCCAGCTCGCGCCAGCGCCGCTGCGCCCTGCCGAGGTCTTCGTCGGCCAGTTCCACCAGGCGCGCCAGCTCGGAGCCGGCGTAGCGCTGGGCCACGTGCCGCAGCTCGGGTAGCGAGGTCTCGTCCAACCAGGCGAGCTGGTTGATCTTGCCGAGCAGGAAGCGGGCCCGTCGCTGGGGGAAGCTGAGGTCGAAGGCGTCCAAGAAGGCGCCCTCGCTCTGCTGGGCGGGCCTCAGGGGATCGCCGGGTTGGGGCTGCACCGGGCTGCGCCGGTAGCGGGCGTTGCGCCAGGCTGAGATGACACCGCGCAGGGCCTGCCGCTCGTCGCTGTCGTCGGCCACGCCAAGCACGTCGCCCACCAGCCCGGCCAGGCGGTCGGTGGTCACCGCCACCCGCAGCCGGTGGTAGGCGCCGTAGGCGGCCCCGTAGGCCTGCCCTTCCACCGCCTCACGCAAGGAGCTCTTCTGGATGGCCTGCCGCAGGCCCCTGCGGCTGCTGGGCCGGGCAAGGTCCTCCGACACCCCGAAGTGCAGCGTGCGCAGGCGGTCGATGGTGCGGTTGCGCTCGCTCAGTCGCTGCACGTCCTGGCGGATGGGCTCGTAGCGCGCCAGCGACACCACCGCCATGGTGTTGGCCAGCGCGTCAGGCGCCGCCTGCTGACGGCGCAGCGGATCGATGTCGCGTGGCAGCGGCTCGATGTAGTAGAGCTTGCGGGTGACGCGACTGGCCGAGGAGCGGCCCGCCAGCTTGTCGATGGCGTGGCCGAAGGGCTTGTTGTCGAGGTAGCCGCCGTCGGCGAAGGCGTGGCCCATGTTGGCTCGTCGCTCCTCGGCCGTCTTGCCGCGGAAGAGCCCCTGCCAGCGGCGGGTGAAGGCCTCGTCGTCCTCGCCTGCGTTCGTCGCCAGGCGCCTTGCCTCGGCCACCGTGGATGGCTCGAAGACGGCCGGGAGGCTGCTGGTGGTGCGGGCGGCGAAGGCGAGGCGGTCGTCGAAGGCCTCGGTGAACATGTCCTGCCCCTCGCCGAGGACGAAGTCGAAGCTCTGGCGATGGTCGAACTCGTCGACCACCTTGTCGGCCAGGCGCATCTTGACCGCCTCGCCGTCCAGGTCGGTGGCGGTGACGGCCAGGTCAAGCCGCTCGACCAAGGGCGCGGCACCCTCGTTGCCCGTGGGCGGGCGGAGCTGGCGCAGCGCCTGGTGCAGCTCGGTGTACATGCGGTCGCTGCTGAACAGCGCCTGCACCGGCTCGCGGTAGGGGTAGCGGGGCTTGGCGCTCTTGCGGTCGTTGATCAGCGTGTCGATGCCGGCCTCGTCCAGCCAGAGGTCGCGGATGGGGTTGAGGTCCGCGTTGCGCGCCAGAGCCTTGGCCAACATGACCGCGTTGATACCGCCTGCGCTGGAGCCGGAGAGGATGTCGACGACGAAGCGCACGGCGGGCAGGGTGGCGATGCGCTCTGCCTTCAAGGTGGAGGGCAGGGGCACGGTGCCGCTGTCGAGCTGCTCCTCCAGCAGATGGGCCAGCTTGCGGTAGACGATGGCGGTGCCGCTGGTGGCTTGGCCTGGCAGGGCGTGCGGGCTGGTGGCGCGCACCAGCTGCAGCATCTCCTGGGCGATGCCGTTCATGTAGACGGCCAGGCTGGTGCCGCCGTACATGACGGTGGCGATGCGGATCTCATGGCGGGGGGTGGGTTCAGGCGTCATGGGTGCTCAACGGCGCCACGCATGGCGCGCCTGGATGGTGGATGTGCATGAGCTCCCTCATACGCGGACGTACCTGGCGCCACGACGCTGGCCTTCGATGCGGAGTATGCCGTCGTCGCGCAACCGGAAGAGAAGGCGCCGAGCCGCTTCCGGGCTCGTGCCGCATAGATCAGCGGCTTCGCTCCTGGAGACGCTGCCGTTGGCATCGACGTAGTTGAGGATCATCTGGACCTGTTGCGGCTCGTCGAAGGGGCGTATCCGAACGTAGTCGGTCGTGCTCGATAGGGACCGGTAGCTGGCTGCGCTGAGCATGTAGCGGCGTGCGCGACCGTCACCCCGCATCTCGACCAGCCCATCCTCGACCAGGGTGGTCAGTCGGTTGCTGGTGCGTTGCCGAGGCTGCTGAAGGAGCTCGGCGATCTCTGCGAGGGTCATGCGTGGGTCGTCCTTGAGTGCACGAACGATCTGCAGATCGGGTAGCTCGAAACGTCGCCTGGAGCGTTGGTCGTGTTCGATGACGAAGCGGACCAGCTCCGTGTCGCTACCTCCGAGCGCGACGGTGACGGCAACCTGGTCGGCTGTGGAGAGGGTGTAGTCGGGCTCCGGCCTGCCGGAGCGCAGAGCCGCCTCGAACACGCGGTTGATGCCGCGACCGGCGCGATCCACGAAACGAGCTTCCCGGAACGCATCCGCCAACACCCTGCTGCGCGGGTTGCTGTTCTCGAGGAAGCTCTGGACTGTGACGCCGCGGGGGAAACCACCTGGACTCGTGATCGTGAGCTCGTCATCCTGGATCTGAACGCGTACAGCGCCCATGACGGTGTAGTCGCGGTGCACGAGAGCGTTGGCGACGAGTTCACGGGCGATGATCTCGGGAACTCGATCGATCCCGACTCGGGCCGGACCGATGATGACCTCGTCTTCGCGGTTCTGCTCGCGTAGGAGCCCGAAGAGCAGGTCCGCAGCCTTGAAGAGAGGATCTTGGCTGATGACGTTCTGCCGGAGCGCGCCGCGCTCGAGCACCTGGAACATCGTCTCGTGGGTAGGGACGTAACTGCGCAGTGCCTTTGCCGTCCCAAAGAGCAACAATGCTCCTCGGCGGAGCAACATCTTCCTGCCGCGGAGTTCCGCCACGCCGAGTGCGCTGAGGATCTCGACATCGCCCATGTTGGCGTACACGCTCTCGACTGTGCCACCTACGCTTGCCCGCTCACGGAAGCGGTCGAACTCTGCGGGATCGAGGTCCTTCAACGTTGCGCTCGGTTCAGCGATCGTTGCGTAGTCTGCCTCGCCCCGGGCGATTCGATCCGCGAGCATCTCATGAGCCAGGAACGGCAAGCAGGCGGGTTTCCCGTCCGATCCGAGACCCCGCCGGACATACTTGCCGTCCTTCGTTCCGACCACCGTTGGCGCCGGAGCGACATGGACGCGGATCACTGTGTGATCGTCGATCGGAATCAATTCGACCGCGGGAACCACCTGCGGCACCGTGTTGTTCGCAACCATCGCCTGCAGCTTGATCGGGTCGGTGGCTTTGCCGTGCCGAGGCCTGGCCCCCGTCACTCGTCCGTCGTTCTCGACGCCGATGAAGAGATCTCCACCGCTGGCGGAGTTGGCCAGACATACGACGGTCTCGACGATGTTCGAGTCGTTGTAGGTCTTCTGCACGTCCGACTTGAACTCGACGCTTCCCGTCTCGCCCAGTGCGATCAGTCTGCGAAGCTCAACCTCGCCCATGCGCTATATTATGACATAACTTATGGAGGATTGATCGACAGGCTGTAAGCGGCCATAATTGACAATACAAACGCCTGCCCCGCGTATGAGGATTCCATAGGTAGACCGCGTTCCTCAGCCCTCGCGTCCGCCCTCCAGCCCAGCCTGCCCCCTCAGCAAGCCCTCCAAGGCCTCCGGTCCCATCGGCCTGGCGAAGAGGAAGCCCTGCCCCAGCTCCACACCTGTCGACTTCACCATCGCCGCCTGGGCCTCGGTCTCCACCCCTTCGGCGGTCACGGTCATGCCAAGGCTGTT
>CAYXJZ010000058.1:0-6041 GCA_964465355.1 uncultured bacterium
TTCTCGGCCGAGAGCCGCCCGACGTAGAGCATCAGCGGTGCATCAGGCACGCCGCCAGTGAGGCGGTGGCGCATGGCGGCGTCCTTCTGGCTGGGATGGTAGCGCTCGGTGTCGACGGCCTTGGGCCACAGCCGGACGCGGCGGATGCCGAGGCCCCTCGCCGAGTTCTCCATGGGCTTGGAGGTCACCAGGTTGAGGTGCGCCTGGTTGTGCACGTCGCGCAGGAAGGCGCGCGACAGGGGGTTGAGGATGGGCCAGTTGATGAGGTGCTGGGCGTACTGGGTGATGTCGGTGTGGAAGGAGGCCAGCAGCGGAAGGCCGCGCTGCCTGGTGACCAGCGTGCCCCAGAGGCCCAACACCACAGGGTTGACGACGTGGACCAGGTCGGGGGCGAAGGTGTCGAGCTCGCGGCCGAGCCGCGGGCGCGGCAGGCCGAGGAAGAGCTCCGGGTACCAGGGCCGGAAGGAGATGGCAGGCACCCGCACCACGCGGAAGCCGGCATAGCTTGCCGGTGGCCGATGCGGGGCGAAGACGATGGCCTCGTGGCCCATGGCCGAGAGCTGGTCCAGCGTGCGTGTCAGCCGGGTGACCACCCCGTCGATCTTGGGGAGGAAGGTGTCGGTGAAGAAGGCGATGCGCACGTGGGATGGCGCCTCGTCCGGCTGCGGCAGGGGCTCGGCCTAAGGGCCCAACCCACGCCTGCCATCAGGCCGGGGTGGGCTCGCCTTGTGGCACGCCCGGCGCTTGCCGCGCCGTCCAGGTGCTGGTGCAGGGAATGCGGCTCAGGTCGGCGCGGCCGGCGTAACGACGGGCCACGTCGGTCACCTCGGCCAGCAGGCCGTCCTGGAGGGTGATGGGCTCCAGCCCCAGGTCGAGGAAGCGGTCGTTGCGCACGTGCAGGTCGTTCTCCGCGTCCTCCTTGCGGGGGTTGGGGGTGTAGGCCACCTCGGCGCCGGTCAGCGCCGCCACCTTCTGCGCCAGGTCGCGCACCCGGTGGGTCTCGGTCATCTGGTTGAGGATGCGCACCCTCGAGCCCTTCTCGGGCGGATTCTCCAACGCCAACTGGATGCAGCGCACGGTGTCCTGGATGTGGATGAAGGCGCGGGTCTGGCCGCCGGTGCCGTGCACCGTGAGCGGGTAGCCCACCGCCGCCTGCATGAGGAAGCGGTTGAGCACCGTGCCGTAGTCGCCGTCGTAGTCGAAGCGGTTGACCAGGCGCTCGTCGAGCTGGGTCTCACGGGTGTGGGTGCCCCAGACGATGCCCTGGTGCAGGTCGGTGATGCGGACCTCGTCGTTCTTGGCGTAGTAGGCGAAGAAGAGCTGGTCCTGCGTCTTGGTCAGGTGGTAGATCGAGCCGGGGTTGCTTGGGTAGAGGATCTCCTGCTGCACCCGGTCGCCCTGGTCGGTGACCACCTCGATGGGCAGGTAGCCCTCGGGGATCTTCATGCCTGCCGTGCCGTAACCGTAGACGCCCATGGTGCCGAGGTGGGCCAGGTGCACGTCCACACCGCTCTCGACGATGGCCGCCAGCACGTTGTGGGTGGCGTTGAGGTTGTTGTCGACCGTGTAGCGCTTGTGCCAGCTGCTCTTCATCGAGTATGGCGCGGCCCGCTGCTCGGCGAAGTGCACGATGGCGTCCGGCCGCTCCTCCTGGATCAGGGTGAGCAGGCGGTGGTACTGCTTGGCCACGTCCATGCGCACGAAGCGCAGGTCGCGGCCGCTGACCTCGCGCCAGGCCTTGATGCGCGTGCCCATGGGTTGGATGGGGGTGAGGCTACCGGCCTCCAGCTCGACGTCGATGTTGCGGCGGCTGAGGTTGTCGACGATGACGACCTCGTGCCCGAGTGCGGAGAGATGCAGGCTGGTCGGCCAGCCGCAGAAGCCGTCGCCACCCAAGATGATGACCTTCATGGCGTCAGCCTACCACCGGGTCGCCGGGACACGGCGACCGGTCCTGACGTGGTCCGCGTGAGGCCAGCGCGCGCCAGCTGCCGCTGAAGCAGCTGCCGGCGCGCACGCCACAGTCGTCTGCGGTAGCCCCCTTGGCCTGCCCGCCAAGACGATGGTTTGAACAGGGAGCCAAGCACGGCAGCGGCGATGAAGAAGGGGTGCAGCAGTGCCCAACCGAGCACCGGCCAGCCGGCCAAGTCCCGTCTGCCCAACTGCGCAAGGCCGAGGTGGAAGCCGAACAGCTCGACGGCCAGCTTGACGGCCCACAGGCTCAGCACGCCTGGCAGCAGGGCGGGGAAGAGCAGCGTGGCGAGCAGCGCGAGCGACAACGCCACGCTCTGCGCCCCGAGCAGGGCAACACCGAGCCAGAAGAGCGGTGGGTACTGCACCAGGTGGTGGTAGCGCGACACCCAGCGGCGGCGTTGACGCAGCAGGGCCCGCCAGGAAGGGGTGGGGCTGGTGAGCACGGCGGCCATCGGGTCGGCCTGGAACACGGTACGGGCGCCGGGCAGACGCCCGAGCCGCTGCGCCAGCAGGTCCTCGTCGCCCGAAGGCGCGCGTCCGGCGACGCCGAAGCCGCCTGCGCGCTCGAAGGCGTCGCGGCGGTAGGCCTGGTTGTTGGCGCTGGAGGCGAAGGACCAGCCGAAGGCCGTGAGCGACCTGGATGCGAGCATCAACGACAGCCAGTCGATGGCCTCGAAGCGCTCCCTGAAGCCGCTGGCCTCGCCCTCGCCCCGGGTGGTGACGAGGCCGAGGACCAGCACCACCTGTGGATCCTGGAACGGCGATGTCATGGCTGTGACCCAGCTCTTCGGCAGTCGGCAGTCGGCGTCGGTGGTGAGGATGATCTCGCCGTCGCCGGCAGCCAGGCCCTTGGCCACGGCGTTGACCTTGGGCGACCAGCGCTTGGATGCCTCGGTGACCTGGACGAGGCGGATGCGCGGATCGGCGGCAGCAGCGGCCTCCACCAGCGCGGCGGTGTGGTCGGTGGAGCGGTCGTCGACCACGATGATGCGCAGCCGGCCGGGGTAGTCGAGCGCATGCAAGGAGGCCAGTGTTGGGGGCAAGGTGCGGCCTTCGTTGTGGGCGGGCAGCACCACGTCGACCGATGGCCAGGCTCGCCCGGCCGGCTCCTCCGCCTGGGGCGCTGACGGCTGCGCAGTGGGCCGAGGAGCCCGCAGCATCCCTGCCACCACGAGCAGCAGGATGACGACGTAGGGGAGGACGAGGGCGGACAGCGTCAGCAGGAAGGTGCCCATGGCTGGCGTCGAGGCTACCACCCGTTCCAGCAGGGTTTCGTCAGCATGCTAGGCTTTTGCTCCGTGCGCGTCGCCTTCCTCGACCACTTGCTATGGGACCGTTACGGCGCCTTCTGGGTGGCCTTGGCGGAGGAGGCCGGCGCCGAGGTCTTGCGGCCGGACCCTAGGCAGGTGCTGCCCAAGATGGACGACGCAAGGACCGACATCGCGACCACGCCTTCCTTCAGGCTGGCCGTCGCCTCAGGCTTGGCCATGGCGGAGATGGAGGCGGACCTGTGGGTGGTGCCGCGTCTCAACCCACCGAGCGAGGGCGGGCCTGGCGGTGCCCAGGACCCTTGGATCGCCGACCTGCCAGCCGCGCTCTCCCGCCTGGTGCCAGGGCTGCCACCCGTCTGGAGTGTGCCTGCAGAGCTGGCACCTGGCTTGGACGGCGAGGCGGTGGCCTTCCTGCGTCGTCTTGGCCTCGACGCCGGCCTGGTCTCGCGCGCCTGGTCGAGGCTGCGCGGTTCCGCCAAGCCCATGCGGTCCAAGCCGCTTCGCCTCGGCAAGCCTGGTGACGGCCCTGGTCAGGTGGCCTACCTGGGGCAGCCGTGGTGCCTGACGCCCGCCCTGTTGCGCCTGGCCGTGAACCCGGAGGAGCGGGTGGTGGTGGCGTCGCGCTTCGACCCTGCCGAGCTGCGGGCCGAGGCCGGTCGGCACACGCCCGGCCTCCTGCCCACCGACGCCGAGGTGCTCGGTGCGGTGCGGCGCCTTGCCCGGTCGGCCTCGGTGGCCAAGCTGCGGATGCTGGTCGACCCATCGGACGGCAGTGACGCATGGCTGCTGCGGCGGGCGCAGGCCTTGGCGCCAGGGAAGGTGGAGGCGGTGGCCCTGCAGGACGTGGCCGAGCCCGAGGCCTTGGCGCTGGCGCTGCTCGGCGCCGACCCTCAGGCATGACGGTCGTCGCCACGTTGGTCGGTCTTGCCTACGCGGTGGTCAACCTCTTCGGTGCTTGGAGCGTTGTGAGGATCCGCTCGAGGGTGGCGGCCGCCTTCCTGCTGGCGGCCGCGCTGCTCACCGTGGCTGCTGTGGCGGTGGCCTACCGCTCACCGGCGGCCGTCGCCTGCGCGGCAGCGGGCGTGCTGACGGCCTCGCTCGCGTCTTGGTGGAACGCGGCCGTCGTCCTGCGCAGGGTGGTGCCAAGGCGCCATCTGCTGCGCGCGGGGGTGGGCCTGACGGTGCTTGCTCTGATCTACTGGGGCTCGGTGGCCTGATCGCGCATCAGAAGGCGCTCAGGCCGGTGACCTCACGCCCGAGGATCAAGGTGTGCACCGCATCCGTGCCCTCATAGGTCCCCACGGTCTCGAGGTTCAGCATGTGGCGGATGGCCCCGTACTCGGTGGTGATGCCGTTGCCGCCCAGCAGGTCGCGGCCGGCACGCGCCGCGTTCAGCGCGGCGCGGACGTTGTCGCGCTTGGCCAGCGAGACGCGGGCTGGCAAGTCCTTGCCCCGCTCCTTGAGCCGCCCGAGATGGTAGGCCACCAGGCTGCCCTTGGTGAGGTCGGCGAGCATGTCGGCCAGTTTGGCCTGCACCAGTTGCTTGGCGGCGAGCGGCTCGCCGAAGGACGGCCGGTCGGAGACGTAGGCGGCCGCCTCCTCGAGGCAGGCGAAGCCGGCGCCGAGCACGCCCCACGCGATGCCGTAGCGGGCCTGGTTGAGGCAGGCCAATGCCCCGCCGAGACCGGCGACCTCCAGCCGCTGGCCGTCTGGCACGACCACCTCGTCGAGGTACAGCTCGCTGGTCACGGAGGCGCGCATGGAGGCCTTGGTCTTGATGTCGACGGCCTGGAAGCCTGGGCGATCGGTGTCGACGAGGAAGCCGAGCACGCGGCCGTCGCCGCCTTCCTCCCTGGCCCAGATCACCGCCACCTGGGCGCGGGAGCCGCTGGTGATCCAGCGTTTGACCCCGGTGATGACCCAATCGTCGCCGACCCTGCGGCAGCGGGTGCGCATGGCGCCGGGGTCGGAGCCGGCGTCTGGTTCGGTGAGGCCGAAGCAGCCGACGGCCTCGCCGCTGGCCAGGGCAGGCAACCAGCGACGCTTCTGCTCCTCGGTGGCCCAGCGGTGGATGGGGTACATGACCAGGCTGGACTGCACGCTGACGAAGCTGCGCAGCCCGGAGTCCACGTACTCCACCTCACGGTTGAGCAGGCCGTAGGCGGTGGCGGAGGCCCCTGCGCCACCGTAGGCCTCCGGCAGCGTCACCCCGAGGAAGCCCTGTTCGCCCAGCTTCCTGGCCAGCTCCGGTGGGAAGATGCCCTCGCTCCACCAGTCGGCCACGTGCGGCAGCAACTCGCTGCGGACGTACTCGCGCACGCCGTCGCGGATCATGCGCTCCTCGGGTGCGAGCAGGGCGTCGATGTCGTAGAAGTCGTCGAGGCGCGTTCTGGGACCTGGGGTGGTCAAGGTGTCCTCCATGGACAGGGCATGGCTGTGCCTGGCTCAGGTGGCGACTTGGGCAACTGGGCGGCTCAGGCGTCGCCGAAGAGCTTGCGTAGGGCGTCTTCCTTGCTGGTGCTGCGGATGGCGCGCCACCGCCCGGCTTCCTCGATGGCGCGGCCGGCGCTCTGCAAGGTGCTCAGTGAGGCTTCGATGGTGTCGATGGCCAGTTCTTCGTAGTGACGTTCGTCGATGGAGCGCTGCACGTCGCGCACCGTGGCGCCGGAGGCGCTCGTTCGCTCCAAGGCCTCGAAGACCCAGTCGTCGACCACCGTCATGGCGTCAGTGTAGTACGCCGGGCGCCACCTGGCGCCCCAGCTGCCGCTTCAGCCGCCGGCTGTGGGCTTCAGCCGC
>CAYXJZ010000058.1:6141-20631 GCA_964465355.1 uncultured bacterium
GCGCCACCTGGCGCCCCAGCTGCCGCTTCAGCCGCCGGCTGTGGGCTTCAGCCGCTGCGACTGACCGAGCCGTCGGCCCCGGTGGGCGGGCCGGCCTGGTGCAGCAGCCGGGTGGGGCCGACCGCCTCGGACCAGGGGACCGGGTCGCGCATCACCACCACGCCAACCGGGCAGGCCTGGACGCAGGCGGTGCAGCCCGTGCAGCGGGCGGCCTCCAGCTCCAAGCGCGCGCCGCCGCTGCCGTCACCGTCGAACACCCGTCTGATCGCGTCGCTGGGGCAGGCGCGGGTGCAGGCGGGGCAGAGGATGCAGCCGTCCAGCACCTCCGGCAGCGCCCAAGGCACCAGCTGCTGCGGTGCGGGCTCGGCCTGCGCGATGGTCCTGAGTCGTGCGACGTGCTCGGCCGGCAGCTCTGCGCGTTCGACAGGCTGGATGCGAGGAGCCTTGGCGCTGCTGCCGAAGGCGCGTGGCGCCTCTTCTCCGGCGAAGCGGCCGGTCACCCGTTCCAGCGCCTTGTCTAGGGGGACCATCGCCTCACTGCCGGCATGGCGCAGTTGGGACCAACCGCCTCGCAGCAGTTCACGGCGGCCGATGGTTCGGCGGTCAGGCTGTGCCTCCAGTCGCTCCGTCTGCTGCAGCGCCAGGTGCAGCTCGCCACCGCCGACCGCGCGCAGCGCCGTGGCCTTCGCTGCGGTGGCGGCCACCACCTGCGGCACCCCGGCGTTCCCGATGGGGCAGTTGGCGCAGTCGCCGTGGGCCAGCCGCACGGTCTGTGCCTCGTCGAGGTCGGCCATCTGCGCCATCTCGCTGGCCTGCAGCCTGGCCAGGCAGGTGATGGAGGCGCCGTCGCCCTGCACCTTGGAGCAACGCAGCGGGTTGGGGAAGGCGACCTTGCGGCCGCTCGGGCTGAGGGCGTGGCTGGGGCAGGCGGCCACACAGAGCCCGCAGCCGGTGCAGTCGACCGGATCGATCTTCACCGTGCGGCCGACGGTGATGGCCTGATGCGGGCAGGCCTCGGCGCAGAGGTTGCAGGCCGTTCCATGCGCGGAGAGGCAGTCGGTGGCCGAGTAGTCGGGCGCGACCTCCACCTGCTTCATGGCCCAATCGAGGGCGGCGCGGAACACGGCCTAGCTCAACCGCGGTAGAGCTCGGTGCGTCCCTCTGACAGCGTCTGGGGGAACAGGGTCTGGGTCAGGTAGTCGTCGAAGCCGTCGAAGTCGAGCTGCTGCTTCTGGTCCGACAGGGCAACGGCCGGGTTGGGGTGGACCTCGAGCATGATGCCGTCTGCGCCCACCGCCAGCGCCGCCTTGGTCAGCGGCACCAACAGGTCGCGGCGGCCGGCCGAGTGGGTGACGTCCACCAGCACGGGCAGGTGGCTCTCCAGCTTGGCGAGGGCCACGGCGGAGAGGTCGAGGGTGTTGCGGGTGAAGCGCTCGTAGGTGCGGATGCCGCGCTCGCAGAGGATGACGTTGGGGTTGCCCTCGGCCAGCAGGTACTCGGCGGCCATCAACCACTCCTCGATGGTGGCCGAGAGGCCGCGCTTGAGCAGGACGGGCAGGCGGGAGCGACCTGCTGCGCGCAGCAGGCTGAAGTTCTGCATGTTGCGGGCGCCGATCTGGATGACGTCGACGTAGCGCTCGAAGGCGGGCAGGTCGGCGGCGTCCATCATCTCGGCCACGAAGCGCAGGCCGTGCGCGTCGCAGGCCTCACGGCCCAACCGCAGGCCTTCCTCGCCAAGGCCCTGGAAGCTGTAGGGATCGGTGCGCGGCTTGTAGGCTCCGCCACGGAACAGCTTGACGCCGTGGTGGGCCACGCGCTGCGCCGTTGCGCTCACCTGCTCGCGCGACTCGATGGCGCATGGACCTGCGATCAACACCGGCGGGTACTCGCCGCCCACCGCCTGGTCGCCTATCCACACCACGGTGTCCTGCTTGTGGTGTCGCCGTGAGGTCAGGTACTGGATCTTGTCCTGCTCTTGCTCCAACTGCATGGAGGCCTGGAAGATCTGCTTGAACAGGCTCTTGACGACCGCGTCGCTGAAGGGGCCGCGGTTGGCGGCCAGCAGGGCGTCCAGCATGGCCTGCTCGCGCATGGGGTCGTAGTGCGACAGGCCTTGCTCGGTCTGCAGGCGGCCGATGGCCTCGGCCACCTCGGCACGCTCGGAGAGCAGGCCGAGCAGGTCGATGTTGAGCTGGTCGATGCGCTGGCGCAGGCTGAGGATGCGTTCGTCCATGACTAGAGGGCCTCCAGGTGGCATGGCCGTCCCGGGTGGGCCGGCTCGTGGGTGAGGTGAGGAGCGTGAGCTAGACGACGACCTCGTCGCGGGCTGCCCGTTCGCGCGGCGGCCTGGCGGCTGCCGCCACCACCAGGATGGCCAGCTCGTAGAGCAGGACGAGGGGGATGGCGATGAGCAGGAAGTTGAAGGGGTCGGCGGTGGGGGAGAGACCGGCGGCCGCGATCAGCAGGCCGACGATGGCGTAGCGGCGGGTGCGACGCAGCATGGGGGCCTGGATGATGCCGAGCCTGGCCAGCAGGAAGGCGAGCACAGGCAGCTCGAACATCAGGCCGAAGACGGAGAGCAGGGTGAGCACGTTGCCGATGTAGCGGCCGATGGACAGCATCCCCTGGGCGGCGTCACCGAGGAAGGCCAGCAGCACAGGCACCATGGCGGGCAGGACGACGTAGTAGGCGAAGGCCACGCCGGTGGCGAAGGCCAGCACCGTCAGGAGGATGAAGGGCACGGCGTAGCGCCGCTCCTCCTTGTAGAGGCCAGGGGCGATGAAGCCCCACACCTGCCCGAGGAGCAGGGGCGAGGCCAGCACGAGACCGAAGAAGGAGGCGATCTGCATGGAGGTGACGAAGGGCTCGAGCAGGGAGAAGTAGGTGAGGTTCATGCCATCTGGCAGCGGTGCCGACAGCCAGTCGAGCACCGTGAAGCGGAAGACGAACATGACCGAAGACGCCACCACCCAGGCGACCAAGGCGATGAACAAGCGTTTGCGAAGCTCGTCGAAGTGGTCGAGGAGGGTCACACGTCGTCAGCGCCAGCGCTCAGCCTTGTGCGCGATCTCCCTCTGCCACACTGCCCGCGGGGCTCCCGGCCTCGCTGGTGGATGGCGGAGCGGCTGCGACCACCGGCTCTGCCTTGCTGGTGACGTCGGGGGATGTCTGTGTCTCGACATCGCCCTTGAGATCGCGCATCTCCTTGCGGAAAGCGCGCACCGACTGACCAAGACCCTTGGCCATCTCAGGCAGCCTGCGCGGCCCGAAGATGAGCAACACGACCACCAAGATGATGAGGATCTCCCAGATGCCGAAAGGACCGATCCGTCCCATGTCGTCAACCTCCGATCTCTGCTGGCATCCTAGCAGAGGAGCCGATGAGGATGCGTCCAGCTGCCGTCTTCACACTGGCCGCGCGGGGGCCGCCCGAGCCCGCGGCCAGGGCGACCGTGGGACCGTGCGAACGCGTGCCTGGCGGGTCCTGGCATCGGTTGACACCCCTCGGGACCCGTGATAGCCTTCCTGCTTGGACACGTCGGCGGCGAGCAGGCGGTCAGGGCGGCCGACGCCAGCTCGACTCACCTGCCACCCTAGCTCAACTGGTAGAGCACCCGACTTGTAATCGGAAGGTTGTCGGTTCGATTCCGATGGGTGGCTCCAGGCCTCAGGCGGGTCCAACAGGTGGTTCGTGGGTAGGTGCCCGAGTGGTTAAAGGGGACGGACTGTAAATCCGTTGGCGTATGCCTACGCTGGTTCGAATCCAGCCCTGCCCACCAGTACGCGGGAGTAGCTCAGTCGGTAGAGCGTCAGCTTCCCAAGCTGAATGTCGCGGGTTCGAATCCCGTCTCCCGCTCCATGTCGATCCCGGTCGACGAGGATTCCAAGCCGGTCAAGGCCGGTGAGGGCACATCGCGGTGGTGTTGGCTCGTGTAGCTCAGTGGTAGAGCACTCCCTTGGTAAGGGAGAGGTCGACAGTTCAATCCTGTCCACGAGCTCCATACGCACCGCAGGAACGCGCCAGGACGTCAGACCTCCCGTAGGTCTGACGATGCTGGCCTGCTGCATGAGGCAAGGCCGTGCGCGCCGATGGCCGCACGGAAGGACCGTAGGCAAGGACGAAGGGCGAGCCCGGCACAGCGGGCCGCTCAAGCGAAAGGACGAGAACATGGCGAAGGCTGTCTTCGAACGCACCAAGCCGCACTTGAACGTTGGCACCATCGGTCACGTGGATCATGGGAAGACGACTCTGACGGCGGCGATCACTTTCACGGCTGCTGCGGCTGATCCGTCGATCGTGACGCAGTCCTATGATCAGATCGACAAGGCGCCTGAAGAGAAGGCGCGTGGCATCACCATCAACACCTCACACGTCGAGTACCAGACGCCCGGGCGTCACTACTCTCACGTCGATTGCCCCGGTCACGCCGATTACGTGAAGAACATGATCACGGGTGCTGCGCAGATGGATGGCGCCATCCTGGTGGTCTCCGCTGCTGACGGTCCGATGCCGCAGACCCGTGAGCACATCCTGCTTGCGCGTCAGGTCGGTGTTCCTTACATCGTGGTGTTCCTGAACAAGATGGACATGGTGGAGGACGAGGAGCTGTTGGAGCTCGTCGAGATGGAAGTGCGTGAGCTGCTTTCCTCCTACGAGTTCCCTGGCGACGACATCCCGGTGGTGAAGGGCTCGGCTCTGAGGGCGCTCGATGCCTTGCAGGCGAACCCGCAGACGGGCCGTGGTGAGAACGAGTGGGTGGACCGGATCTGGGCGTTGCTCGATGCGGTGGACAGCTACATCCCCACCCCTGAGCGCGATGTGGACAAGGCCTTCCAGATGCCGGTGGAGGATGTGTTCACCATCACCGGTCGCGGCACCGTGGCCACCGGCCGCGTCGACCGTGGCATCGTGAAGACGGGCGACGAGGTGGAGGTCGTCGGCTTGCGTGACACCCGCAAGTCGGTGGTGACGGGTGTGGAGATGCACCGTAAGACGTTGGATTCCGGCATGGCTGGTGACAACGTGGGTGTGTTGCTTCGTGGTGTGGGTCGTGATGACATCGAGCGTGGTCAGGTTCTGGCCAAGCCCGGTAGCATCACGCCGCACACCGGTTTCAATGGTTCGGTGTACATCCTTCGTAAGGAGGAGGGTGGTCGTCATTCGGCTTTCTTCACGGGTTATCGTCCGCAGTTTTATTTCCGTACGACGGATGTGACGGGTGTTGTGACGTTGCCTTCTGCGGTGGAGATGGTGATGCCTGGGGATAATGTGGAGTTGGGTGTTGAGTTGATCAAGCCGATTGCGATGGAGGAGGGTTTGCGCTTCGCCATTCGTGAGGGCGGCCGTACCGTGGGCGCCGGCGTGGTGACGCAAGTCACGAAGTGACCTCCGTACCTACCTTCCAGGGCGATTCACGCCCTGGAAGGTAGGCCCCCTCCCAGCCCATCCAGGATGGCGATGTGTGCCGCCCAACGGGCTGGGGTCTCTGACTCTGCTATGATTCCTGTTTCGGGAGGCCACCATGGCCAGTGACGTCCGCATCAAACTGTTGCTCGAGTGCACCGAGTGCAAGCGCCGCAACTATGCCACCCACAAGAACCGGCGCAACACGACCGCCAAGCTCGAACTGCGGAAGTACTGCTCCTGGGAGCGCAGGCACACCACCCACCGCGAGGTCAAGGTCTAAGCGTGAAGCGCTTCTTGCAGTACCTCCGGAACTCGCGCGCGGAGCTGTCCCGAGTCACCTGGCCCACGCGGGAGGAAGTCGTGCAGTCGACGCAGGCCGTGCTCGTCTTCGTCGTCATCACGGGCGTGTTCCTGCTCTTGGTCGACACCGTCCTTGGCAACCTCATCGGGTTGCTGACCTGAGACCGGGGATCGGCTGTGGATGTCGCGGCATCAGCCAGCCGCGCAGCCGTCGGCCGCGGAGGGCCATGACGACATGAGCATCGAGTGGTACGCCATCCACACGTACGTGGGCCACGAGGAGAAGGTGAAGGACAACATCCTGAACCGAGCGAGATCCTTGGGCGCCACGGACAGCATCTATCAGGTCGTCGTGCCCAAAGAGGTCACGGTGGAACATGTCGGCGGCGGCAAGAAGAAGCCCGTCGAGAACCGCCTGTTCCCCGGGTACATCTTCGTGCAGATGGACCTGGGCGACGAGGAAGAACCCAACGAGGCATGGGAAGTGGTGCGCTACACGCCCGGCGTGACGGGCTTCGTCGGCACATCGACCCACGCCGTGCCGCTCTCGCCCGACGAGGAAGTCCGCATGCTCGGCACCCTTGGCATCACCGGCTCGCGCGAGCCGCCCAAGGTGAAGATCACCTTCGGCGTCGGCGACACCGTGCAGGTCACCTCCGGCCCCTTCGCCGACTTCACCGGCGTGGTCTCCGAGGTCAACCCCGACCGCGGCAAGCTCAAGGTGCTCGTGTCCATCTTCGGTCGCGAGACCCCCGTCGAGCTCGACTTCGCCCAAGTGGTGCGGGCTTGAGCACCACACGTCGTGCGGGCTTGAGCGCGACCCGTAGTCCGGGCTTGATCCCATCAACCCTACGCGTAGCGGGAATCCAACCGATCCGCCGCGCCCAACGTACGAAGCGTTCGAACCCCAGCGCCATCGCCGCGCGCCGGGGGAGCTGAGGAGGAATCGTGGCGAAGAAGATCGCAGGCATCGTCAAGCTTCAACTACCAGCAGGGTCGGCCACACCGGCCCCGCCCGTGGGTCCGGCGCTAGGTCAGTACGGCGCCAACATCATGGGCTTCGTCAAGGAGTACAACGCGGCCACCGCCTCGCAGGCGGGCGCCATCGTGCCGGTGGAGATCACCATCTACTCCGACCGCTCCTTCACCTTCGTCACCAAGACCTCGCCGGCCTCCTACCTGATCAAGAAGGCTGTCGGGGCCGACAAGGGCTCGGGCGTCCCCAACAAGACCAAGGTCGGCACCCTGAGCTGGGCGCAGTGCCTGGAGATCGGCCAGGTCAAGATGGCCGACCTCAACGCTGGCTCCGTCGAGGCCGCCGCTCGCATCATCGCGGGCACGGCGCGCTCCATGGGCGTCACCGTGGAAGGGGCGCCGAACGATGGCTAAGCACGGCAAGCGCTACCGCGACCTCGAAGGCAAGGTGGACCGCGACCGCGTCTACCCGGCGCCGGATGCGGCTGCCTTGGTCAAGGACCTGGCCACCGCCAAGTTCGACGAGACCATCGAGGCTCACCTCCGCCTCGGCATCGACCCGCGCAAGTCGGACCAGAACGTCCGTGGCACGGTGGCCCTGCCCCACGGCACCGGCCGCAGCGTGCGGGTGCTCGCCTTCGTCCAGGGCGACAAGGTCGCCGAGGCCGAAGCCGCCGGTGCCGACGTGGTCGGGGGCCAAGAGCTCATCGACCGCATCCTCGGCGGCTGGCTGGAAGCCGACGCCGTGGTCGCCACGCCCGACATGATGGCCGCCGTCGGTTCCAAGCTGGGTCGCATGCTCGGGCCCCGTGGCCTGCTCCCCAACCCCAAGTCGGGCACCGTCGGCCCCAACATCGGCGAGATCGTGCGCGCCCTGAAGGCCGGCCAGATCGAGTTCCGCTCCGACAAGACCGGCGTGGTGCACGCGCCCATCGGCAAGGCCAGCTTCGGCCCAGAGCAACTCGCCGAGAACTTCGCTGCGCTGCGCCAGGCCGTCGAGGCCGCCAAGCCCGACGCCGCCAAGGGCACCTACATCCGCACCGTCCACCTCAGCTCGACCATGGGTCCGAGCGTGCGCGTGGCCGTCTGAACAGGCATCCCGGTGCGTAGCGGAGGCTACCCACCTCTGGCGTTGGAGACA
Source organism: uncultured bacterium (assembly GCA_964465355.1). Classification (GTDB taxonomy): domain Bacteria; phylum Deinococcota; class Deinococci; order Deinococcales; family Trueperaceae; genus JAABTL01. The sequence goes on from CAYXJZ010000058.1 coordinate 13,965, forward strand.
GCAGGGGCCTGCCAGGCTTAAAGATCCTGCCGAGGCGCGTCCAGCCAGGACCTACGCTTCGCGGCTACCGTTCGAGCCAGGCTCGCCCGAGCCAACTCGACATCCACCCCGTCCGATCAAGGCCCCAGCCCGACATCGGACCCCACCATCCTAGAGAGGCAACCCATGGCCAACCCAAGGAACCAAGCGTCGGTGGCACAGCTCCGCGAACTGCTCGCGGACGCCTCCACGTTCTTCCTGGTGGACTACCAGGGTCTCTCTGCGGGGGATCTACACGCCCTGCGCGCCAAGGTGCGCGCCGCGGGCGGCCGACTGCTGGTGGCGAAGAACACCCTCGTCAACGTCGTGCTCAAGGAGCACGGCCTCGACGACTTCGAAGCCACCCTGCAAGGCCCCACCGCGTTGGTGCTCATCGGCGACGATCCGGTCGCGCCTGCCAAGGCGCTCACCGACTTCGCCAAGGACCACCCCAAGGACCTGCCCGCCCCCAAGGGCGGACGGCTCCAGGGCAGCACCGTCGGACCGGAGGCCTTGGTCAGGATCGCCAAGCTCCCGGCCCGTGAGCAGCTGCTCTCCGAGCTCGTCGGCGTGCTGCAAGCGCCCATGTCCCAGCTCGTCGGTGTGCTCCAGGCTTCCCCGCAGAACCTGGTCTCGGTACTCAACAACTACGCAGAGAAACTGAAGGAGGAAAGCTGATGGCTTTCGACAAGACCGCGATCGTTGAACAACTCTCCGGCCTGACCGTGCTCGAGCTCGTCGAGCTGGTCGACTCGCTGAAGGAAACCTGGGGCGTCGAAGCTGCCGCCGCCGTGGCCGTGGCCGCTGGCCCGGCTGCTGCCGCGCCTGCCGCCGCCGCCGAGGAGCAGACCGAGTTCACCGTGTCGATCAAGTCGGCCGGCGACAAGAAGCTCCAGGTCATCAAGGAAGTCCGCTCCATCACCGACCTCGGCCTCAAGGAAGCCAAGGACCTCGTCGAGGCCGGCGGTGTGGTCAAGGAGTCCGTGAGCAAGGACGAAGCCGCCGAGATCAAGGCGAAACTCGAGGCCGCGGGCGCCGTCATCGAGGTCAAGTAGTCGCGCGCTGCGCACCGGATGCGAAGGGTGGAGGGAACCCTGATCGACCCTAGGTCGTTCGAAGCCGACATGCGAACCACCGATGCCGTCATTGGCGGTTGGTGGTCGGCTGTGCGTGCCGCTTGCGGCACGCACAGCACGCACCCCACTATCTTCAACCTCATTCATCTTCGGCCCTCGTCCCCCACCTCTACCCGGCCAGGCAACCCTGCCCCGGCCGGTCCGTTCGTCCCGCCTACCTGGCGAGGCGTCAGCAGTGTTCCTTCTCCATCACGTAAGGGGTGATGATGCGAGAGATCCGCAGCTTCGGCACGATCGCTGAGGTCATCGAACTACCCAACCTCACGAACATCCAGATCACGTCATACGATGCCTTCCTCCAACGCGACGTGCCCGTGCCGATGCGTGAGAACACCGGCCTCCAGGCGGCATTCAAGGAAGTGTTCCCCATCGACGAGACCGAGCGCGGCCGGCAGACCGGCCTGGTGCTCGACTTCCTCGAGTACACCCTCGAGCCGCCCGAGTTCACGCCTGACGAATGCCGCGAGAAGGACCTGACCTACCACGCAGGCCTCTTCGCCAAGCTGCAGTTGGTGCACAAGGACACCGGCCTCATCAAGGAAGACCAGGTCTTCCTCGGCGACCTGCCGCTCATGACCGAGGACGGCTCCTTCGTCATCAACGGCGCCGACCGCGTCATCGTCTCGCAGATCCACCGCTCGCCCGGCGTCTACTTCACCGCCGCGCAGAACACCGTCGGCCCGAAGCGCTACACCGCCAGCATCATCCCCATGCCCAAGCGTGGGCCATGGATCGAGCTGGAGTTCGACAACTCCGACGCCTTGTGGATGAAGGTCAACAAGCGCAAGTTCGCCTTCACCCTCATGCTCAGGGTGCTGGGTTACGGCGACGAGCAGATCCGCGAGCTGTTCCGCGGCTTCGAGACCTACCTGGAGCCCACCTTCGCGGCCGAGGAAGCCAGCGGCATCAACCCTGACGAGGCGCTGCTGCGCCTGTTCACGGTGCTGCGCCCAGGCGACCCGCCCAAGGTGGACAAGGCCACCACCTACCTGCACAGCCTGCTGGCCGACCCGCGCCGCTACGACCTCGGCGACGCCGGCCGCTACAAGCTCAACGCCAAGCTCGGCCTCGACGTCGAAGAGAAGACCCTGCTGGGCTTTGAAGCCGGCCGCTTCGTCGACTACGGCCTGCTGCCCACCCTCAAGTACCTGGTGGCGCTGCAAGCCGGCGAGGACGGCGCTTCAGAGGACGACATCGACCACCTCGGCAACCGCCGCATCCGTACGGTCGGCGAACTGGTGGCCGACCAGGTGCGGGTCGGCTTGGGCCGCATGGCCCGCGGCGTGCGCGAGCGCATGCTGCTCGGCAACCCCGACGCCGCCACCCCGCAGAAGCTGGTCAACAACCGGCCCATCGTGGCGGCGCTGCGCGAGTTCTTCGGCCGCAGCCAGCTCTCACAGTTCAAGGACCAGGTCAACCCGCTCTCCGAGCTGCGCCACAAGCGCCGCATCTCGGCCCTCGGGCCGGGCGGCCTGACCCGCGAGCGCGCCGGCTTCGACGTGCGCGACGTGCACCGCACCCACTACGGGCGCATCTGCCCGATCGAGACGCCGGAAGGCGCCAACATCGGCCTGATCACCTCGCTGGCCAGCTTCTCGCGTGTCAGCGAGCTTGGCTTCATCGAGGCGCCATACCGCCGCGTGGTCGACGGCCGGGTCACCGACGAGGTCGTCTACATGACGGCCCACGAGGAAGACCGCTACATGATCGCCCAGGCCAACACCCCGCTCACCGAGGAAGGCCGCTTCGCCACCGACTCGGTGGTGGTGCGCCGGCTGGGCGACCCCATGTTCGTCACCCCAGACGTGGTCGACTACATGGACGTCTCGCCCAAGCAGATCGTGTCGGTGTCCACCTCGCTGATCCCCTTCCTGGAGCACGACGACGCCAACCGTGCGCTGATGGGCTCGAACATGCAGTCCCAGGCTGTGCCCCTGATCCGCGCCGACGCGCCCTTCGTCGGCACCGGTGTCGAGGAGCGGGTGTCGCGCGACTCGGGCACCGTCGTGCTGTCCGAGCACGACGGCACGGTCAGCTTCGTCGACGCGGTCAGGGTGGTGCTCAAGGATGCCAAGGGCATCGAGCACCCGTACCCGATGACGCGCTTCCAGCGCTCCAACCAGAACACCAACCTCGACCAACGGCCCATCGTCAAGGTGGGGCAGAAGGTCAAGCGCGGTGACGTGATGGCCGACGGCCCGGCTTCGCAGAACGGCCGCCTGGCGCTGGGGCAGAACATCCTCATCGCCATCATGCCCTTCGACGGCTACAACTTCGAGGACGCCATCGTGCTCTCCGAGCGGCTGGTGCGCAACGACACATACACCTCGGTGCACATCGAGAAGTTCGAGAAGGAAGCCCGCGACACCAAGCTGGGGCCGGAGAAGATCACCCGCGACATCCCCGGCCTGTCCGAGGCCGCCTTGCGCGACCTGGACGAGGACGGCGTGGTGCGCATCGGCGCCGAGGTCAAGCAGGGCGACATCCTGGTGGGCCACACCAGCTTCAAGGGGGAGAAGGACCCCACCCCCGAGGAGCGGCTGCTGCGCTCGATCTTCGGTGAGAAGGCCCGTGAGGTGAAGGACACCTCGCTGCGCGTCCCGCCAGGCGACGGCGGCGTGGTGCTTCGCACCGTGCGCTTCCGCCGCGGCGATCCAGGCGTCGAGCTCAAGCCCGGCGTGCAGGAGATGGTGCGCGTCTACATCGCCCAGAAGCGTCGCCTCATCGAGGGTGACAAGCTGGCCAACCGCCACGGCAACAAGGGCGTGGTGGCCAAGATCCTGCCGCCAGAGGACATGCCCTACCTGGAGGACGGCACCACCGTCGACCTGGTCTTCAACCCGCTCGGCGTGCCGTCGCGCATGAACCTCGGTCAGATCCTCGAGACCCACCTCGGCCTGGCCGCCTACCGCCACGGCGTCAGCTACGTCACGCCGGTCTTCGACGGCGCCCGCGAGGAAGAGATCAAGGCCCTGCTCGGCGAGGCAGCCGAACTCGAGAACCAGCGCCGCAGCGACGCCGGCTTCCAAGGCGACCAACGCGAGCTGGACGTCATCCGCCGCGCCGCCAAGCTGGGGATCGTGCCAGAGGACCTCAGCACCGAAGAGGCCCTCGTGCACCTGGCCAGGTCGGGCAAGGCCGTGCTCTTCGACGGCCGCACAGGCGAGGCTGTCGACGCGCCCATCGTCATCGGCGTCATGTACGTCATGAAGCTCTACCACATGGTCGAAGACAAGATGCACGCCCGCTCCACCGGCCCCTACTCGCTCATCACCCAGCAGCCGCTGGGCGGCAAGGCGCAGTTCGGTGGCCAGCGTCTGGGTGAGATGGAGTGCTGGGCCCTTCAGGCCCACGGCGCTGCTTACACCCTGCAAGAGATGCTCACCATCAAGTCCGACGACATCGACGGCCGCAACGCCGCCTACGAGGCCATCGTCAAGGGCGACGACGTGCTCGAACCGACCATCCCCGAGTCCTTCAAGGTACTGGTCAAGGAGCTCCACTCGCTGGCCCTCGACGTCAGGGTGCTGGACGCTGAAGACAAGCCCGTCGGCATCTTCGACGAGTCAGGACGGCACTGGTGAGCGCGTTCAGACAGGAAGGATCCGGCCCCATGCTCAAGACCGGCAGCCCCCCACGTGACCAGCGCGAGTTCAACCGCGTGCAGATCCAGATCGCCTCGCCGGATCGCATCCGCAGCTGGAGCTACGGCGAGATCACCAAGCCTGAGACCATCAACTACCGCACCCTCAAGCCGGAGCGCGACGGCCTCTTCGACGAGCGCGTCTTCGGGCCGGAGAAGGACTGGGAGTGCGCTTGCGGCAAGTACCGCGGCCAGCGCTTCTCCGGCAAGGTCTGCGAGCGCTGCGGCGTCGAGGTCACCAAGTCCACCGTGCGCCGCTACCGCATGGGCCACATCGAGCTGGCCACGCCATGCGCCCACATCTGGTACGTCAAGGACGTCCCATCCAAGATCGGCGCGCTGCTCAACCTCTCCACCAGCCACCTCGAGCAGGTGCTGTACTTCGGCCGCTACATCGTCACCGACCCGCAGGACGCCAAGATCGCCGGCCGTCCGCTGCGCCGCGCCGACCTGCTCACCGACGACGAGTACCGCCAGCTTCGCTACGGCCAGCAGGAGACCTACTCGGTGCAGCTGGGCGAGCAGGCGCTGGTCAAGGACGGCGACAGCGTCGAGCAGGGCCAGCCCCTTGCCAAGGGCGTCAAGAGCAAGCTGACCGGCATCGCCCAATACCGCTTCGCCCGCAAGGTGACGCTGGACTACCGCGAGCTGCGCGACGCCCGCCTCATCGTGCCCAAGACGGCATGGATCGAGGAGGAGAAGTACGCAGGCGGTCAACCCATCGCCGAGCTGGACGCCGACCTGGAGATCCGCGCCGAGGAAGAGGGCGTCGTCGAACTGCTGCCCATCGGTGACGAGGGTGGCATCCTGCTGCTGCGCGACGCCGACGACGACGAGGTGCGCTTCGCCTACCTGGTCGCCAACGGCATGGAGCCGGTGGCTGGCAGCGGCGAGTTCGTCGAGCAGGGCGACCTGCTGGCCAAGGCCGCCAAGGGCACCCAGCTCAAGCTGCCGCGTGAGGCCGTCGCCTCGCTGCGCGCCAGCAAGACCAAGGACAAGCAGGTCACCATGACCCTCGAGGTGCGCTGGGCGCGCCGCGAGGTGCACGAGATCAACCCCACCATGCACGTGCTCGTCGGCGACGGCGCTAGCGTGCTGGCCGGCGAGAAGGTGGTCGGCGCCATCGACGCCGCCCAGGAGATCGTGGCGGCAGCAGACGGCACCGTGCAGCTGGCCGAGCCGGCCAGCATCATCGTCTCCCGCGCCCGCGTCTACCCCTACCAGGACGAGCCCATCGTGGTGAACGGCGACCGGGTCAAGCCCGGCGACGAGCTCGCCGACGAAGGCAACGTGCGTTCGGACATCTCCGGCCGGGTCGAGATCGACCTGGTGCGCCGCCAGGTGCGCGTCATCGAGTCGTACGACTTCGAGGCCCGCATGGGCGCCGACGCCGTGCGCGAGCTGCTCGAGTCCATCGACCTGGAGCAGCTGGAGCAGGAGCTGGTGGAGGAGATGAACTCCCCCAGCCGCCACAAGCGCGCCAAGGCCCGCAAGCGCCTCGAGATCACCCGCTCCTTCCTCAAGAGCGGCAACGACCCGGCCTGGATGGTGCTGGAGGCGGTGCCCATCATGCCGCCCGACCTGCGCCCCATGGTGCAGGTGGAGGGTGGGCGCTTCGCCACCTCCGACCTCAACGACCTCTACCGTCGCCTCATCAACCGCAACAACCGCCTGAAGAAGCTCATCCAGCAGGGCGCGCCCGAGATGATCGTGCGCAACGAGAAGCGCATGCTGCAAGAGGCTGTGGACGCCCTGATCGACAACGGCCGCCGCGGCAGCGCCGTGGTGCACCCCGGCTCCGACCGGCCGCTGCGCTCGCTGACCGACCTGCTCGGCGGCAAGCAGGGCCGTTTCCGCCAGAACCTGCTGG
>CAYXJZ010000059.1:0-20208 GCA_964465355.1 uncultured bacterium
GCCTCGTCATCGAGCCGCTCGACGAACCACATCTCGAAGGCCTCGTCATGGGCCTCGGTGGGAGCCTCGCCGGGGGCCTCGGCGAGGGCGCCGTCAACGGCGCCCTCAGTAGCGCGACCGCCGTCGGCACCGGCGGTAGTCCGGTCGGCGACGGCCTGGATGGCGCCGTCCTCGCCGCGGCGCACCGCCAGGATGGGATGCAGCACGTGGTAGACCGTGATCCCCTGGCGCTGCAGCTCGGCGCGCACGGAGTCGACGACGAAGGGCCGGTCACGCAGCGCCAGACGGATGACGGTGTATGGCAGCTCCCAACCGTCGGCGGCGTAACTGGGATCGATGACCTCGACCGCCACCGCGCCGTCGGTGGCGGGCAGCGCGGCCAAGAAGGCCAGGCCGTCCTTGGCCATGGCGTAGAGCGCCTCGGTGTCGAAGAGGTCGATGAAGGCCGGGTCGGCCTTGCGGAAGAGCTGTTGGACGAAAGGCATCAGGCGCGACGCCTCCGCGGCCTCGCCCTTACGGATGCGGGCGTCGACCTGCTGCAAGGTAGCTGACATCGGTCCCCTCCCGGGAACGGCTCGTTGGTCGTGTGCAGGATCTGCGGGCGAGCCGCAAGCCCAACACCAGGCGGTCTTTCGGGCGAGCATACCGCGCTGTAAGCCCGGGATAGACTCGCCTGCGATGTGGCGCCGCGGTCTCCCCTTCATCCTTGCCGCCCTTGTGGTGCTGGCCGACCAGCTCAGCAAGGCTTACGTGGTGCTCGAGGTGCCGATCGGCGCCCGGGTGGCGTCATGGGGTGGCTTCTTGCACCTGACCCACACCCAGAACTCCGGCGCCGCCTTCGGCATGTTGCGCGACCGCGCCCTGCAACTGGGCTCCTGGTCGGTGGACGGCGTCGCCCTGCTCGGGCTGGTGTCGCTGCTGGTGGCCATCGGCCTGGTGGTGTGGCTGTGGCGGGACCGGCAGTCGAGCTTGGGCACCCGCCTGATCCTCGGCCTCGTGCTGGGCGGCGCGCTCGGCAACGGCGTCGACCGGCTGCGGCTCGGCTACGTCACCGACTTCATCCACGTGCAGGTGGGTTGGTTCGACTTCCCCGTCTTCAACGTCGCCGACATGGCGGTGGTGGTGGGCGCCGCCCTGCTGCTGATCGCCACCCTGCTGATCAGGCCAAAGCCCGGCCCGCTGGCGTCAACGCCGCCCGCTGAGCCTGGCCCGGATGAAACGCATGCGGCCGGCGAGGTCCGCGAAGGTCTCTAGCTCCTCCCATGCCCCCTGATCCCGCAAACGCGAGGCGAAGGCGTCGACGTTGCGGGGGTCGAGCTCCCACCACAGCCATGCACCGGGCTTGAGCAACTGGGCCGCCTCCTGGGCCAGCGCCCAGGCGAGGTCGAGCCCGTCCTTGCCCGCGTAGAGCGCGGCTGGCGGCTCGAAGTCCAGCTCAGGCGGCAGCTGGCCCCTGTCGCTCTCCGGCAGGTAGGGCAGATTGGCCACCAGCACGTCGAACTTGGCCGCCACCTTGGCCACCTCCGGCGCCATCAGCAGGTCGGACGTCCACACCTCGAGCGGCAGGCCGAGGGCCATGGCGTTGCCGCCAGCCACCAGCACCGCCGTGGGGTCGACGTCGCTGGCGGTCACCGTGGCCTCAGGCAGCGCGGCCGCCAGGGCAAGGGCGATGGCACCGCTGCCGGTGCCGACGTCGTGCAGCCATGGCTTGGGCATGTGGCGCACCGAGGCCAGCACCAGCTCCACCAGGCGCTCGGTCTCCGGGCGAGGCACCAGCACGCCTCGGCGCACCTGCACCTCCAGGCCCATGAAGGGCGCGAAGCCGAGCACCAGTTGCAGGGGTTCCCGCTTCACCCGGCGCGCCAGCCAGCCGGCCAGGCGCTCGGCCTCGTCCTCGTCGAGCGGCCGATCGCCCTCCAACACCTGCTCCGCCCTGCTCAGGCCGGTGGCGGCCTCGAGCAGCCATGCCGCCTCGGCCTCCGCACTGTCGATCCCTGCCTGACGCAGGACCTCTTGCACCAGGGTGGCGGTCTGCCGCAACCCCTTGCCTGCCGAAGGTAGGGACTCGGTCATGGAGAAGGACGCAGCAGAGCGCCAGCTGGAACGTCGCCGGCACCTGCCACCTGCATCAGGCCTCTTGCTTGGCTGGACTGACCACCACGCGCCGGTCGCGCCCCTCGCCAGTGGACTCACTGACCACCTCGGGGTCGTCGGCCAGCTCGACATGGATGACACGGCGCTCGGCCGCGCTCATGGGTTCCAGCTCCACCGGCGTGCCGGTCTTGCGCACCCTGGCGGCCGCCCGCTGCGCCGTCTGCCGCAGGCGCTCGTCGCGGCGGCGCTTGTAGCCGCCCACGTCGATGGTCACCCGCACGGGCTGCTCGGTCTCCACCTTGTTGACCACGGCGTTGGTCAGGAACTCGAGGGCGGCCAAGGTGCGCCCCCCCTTGCCGATCAGGCGACCGGGATCGCCGCCATGCACGTCGATGCGCACCGTGCCCTCGAAGTCGACGTCCACGTCGACCGCGTAGGTGGGGTCGAGGTGCAGCAGCAACTGGACCAGGAAGGTCTCGGCGCGCTCCACCACAGGGAGGTCGTCAGGCACCACGCCACCGAGGCCCATGCCGGCCAGGGCGCGTTCGAAGTCGAGCTCCTCCTCGACAGGCGGGGGCCAGGGATCGTCAGCCTCGGGCGACTCGGCCTGGGCTGGCTTCTCCTCACCATCGACGTCGATGCCGATGCCTTCGAGGTAGCTGTCGAGATCACGTTCGGCCATGACGGCTCCTTACCCTCAGCGCCACCGACCTGTCCCTTAGGCCTTGACGGGCGCAGCGGGACGCGGCTGGTTGCGGCTGAGCAGCCAGTATTGAAGGACCTGCACGGCCATGCTTACCACGAAGTAGAGCAGCACGCCCGCGGGGAACGTCACCATGATGAAGACGAAGACCAGGTTGATCATGATCGACTGGCGCAGCATCGTGGGGTTGCCCTTGGCCGAGAACCAGGACTGGGCCAGCATGACGGCCACGTAGAGGATGGGCAGGATGTAGAAGGGGTCGGGCAGGCCGAGGTCGGGGATCCACAGGAAGCCCTCGTCGAACTCGAAGTTGACGAAGACGCGCCAGAGGATGATGAACAGCGGCATCTGCAGCACGATGGGCAGGCAGCCGCCTGCCGGGTTCACGCCCGCCTCGCGGTAGAGCTTCATCGTCTCCTGCGTCAGCTTCTCGCGGTCGTCCTTGTACTTCTTCTGCAGCTTCTGCAGCTCGGGCTGCAGCTTCTGCATGCCGAACATGGAACGCGTCTGGGTGCTGATGAGCGGCCAGATGAGCACGCGGAACATCAGCGTAAGGCCGATGATGGCCAGCCCCCAGGTGCCGGTGAAGCCGTGGATCCATACGAGGGCCATGAGGATCCAGAGCGAGAGGCGACCAAGGACGTTGGGGCTGAACAGGCCGGGCAGGTCGGAATAGCCCTCCTGGTAGAAGCGCACCAGCTCGTTCTTGCCGATGTAGGCCTCGACCACCATGCTGGCGCTGCCGTCCACCAGCGGCACCTGCATGGCCATGCGCCGATCGCCCAGCGCCACCGCCTGCATGGGATCGCTGCCTGCCGCCGGACGCAGCACGACGGCGTTGCCCGGCTGGCCGAAGCTGCCGCGCGACTGGGCAGAGATGTAGCTCGGCGCCGCCACCGGCACGGCGAGCGGGTTGGTGGCATGGCTGTTGGCCTGGCCGATCTTGACCTCGCCGTTGCCGCGGTACTCCATGGTGGGGAAGGCCAAGCGGACCATCTGCGGCAGCGTCTCGGGATCGGCGCCATCGGGCGCACGCACATCGAGCTCGTAGCGCAGCGTCTGCAGCACGTTGGAGACGGTCACCCGCAGCTCGATCTCGAGGCCGTCAGCCAGGAAGCTGAACGCGCCGACGTACTCGTTGCGCTGCCCGTTGCTCCAGCCGCCGCTGAGCCCCTCTGGCTCGACCACCCGGTCGTCCAGCATGACCGTGGCACCGGGGATGGCGGCCTCGTAAGCCACCACGTTGTCGCGGTCGCCTGACTGGTAGGAGGGGACCGATGAGCCCTTCTGGAACTTGGCGTAGGCCGCCATCAACTCGCCGGCCGGGCCGAAGACGAAGTCGACGCCCTTGGTGGGGATGCGGGTGAGCACCGTGTCGATGTCGTCGCACCAGAAGCTCGCCACAGCCGGGCTGGCGCAATGGGTGGTCAGTTGGCTCAGGTCGCGGAACTCGCTGGCCGTGAAGGGCGTTGGCGCGAAGTCGCGCGCCGACATGGGCGCGGGCATGCAGGCCGCCAGCAACAAGGTCAGCAGCAGCAGCGATCCGGCGAGGCGTAGAAGTCTGGACTGGCTCAAGTTTCCTCCGGGGCTGGCGCAGCCGTGGATGGGATGGCCGCCTGCCCCTCGTGACGGTGCCCGTTCTCGATCATTGCCGGTGTCCGGTCCTTGGCCGCGGTCCGGCTCCGGACCGGTGGCACAGGGTCGAACCCTCCTGGGTGGAAGGGGTGGCACTTCAGGATACGCACGATGGCGAGGCTGGTGCCACGGAGCACACCGTGGCGGTGGACTGCTTCGACGGCGTAGGCGCTGCAGGTGGGATGGAAGCGGCAGGTGGGGGCCGGCTTGAGCGGCGAGATGTAGCGCCGGTAGGCCACCACGGGCGCCGTCCACAGGCGGCGGTGCAGGGGCACGGGGTCCTGGTCCTGGCCGACCGCCGCATGGGCTCCAAGCACACTCATGGCCTCGGCTCCCGAGCGGCCGGCTTGCGGCCATGCGCGGGAGCGTTGTCCCGGCCGGCCCGGTCCGGCGCGCCGACGCGGTCCTGCGCGCTTGCGCGGTCGAGCGCCAGGCGCAGGCCATCGGCCAAGTCCTGGTAGCCGGCCTCCACCGCGCTAGGCCGCACGATGATCAGCGCCTCGAAGCTGGCCGGCCAACGCCCGTCCGGACCGGAGCCCTTGACGGACACCGGCGCCGAGGAAGCGCCTTCCGGCATCGCGGTCCCTGCGCCAACAGCGCCTTCATCGGTGCGGAGCATCAGCCGCAACGCCTCGCGCAGTCGCCGCCGGATGCGGTTGCGCACCACGGCCTTGCCCACCTTGCGGTTCACGACGAAAGCCACGCGCACCTCGCCGTGGCGCGTGGGACGTAGACGCAGACTGAGGTGCTTGGAGCCACCCTGGCGTCCCTTCCTCAACCGCTGGAAAGCGCGGTCACCCCTGAGCGAACGGAGGACCGGGCCGCGGTTCAGCGTTCGGAAGAGACGGACAGGCGGTGACGACCCTTGGCGCGACGACGACGGATGACGTTGCGTCCGGCGGCCGTCTTCATACGCGTACGGAAACCGTGGGTCTTGGCGCGCTTGCGACGGTTGGGCTGGTAGGTCCGCTTCATGCCTCTCTCCTTCCGCTCCGGGCGGGCAGCTGACGGTCGGCGAGGCGGTCGGGAAGACCGTCAACGTACCAGGAGCCGCGCACCAGAGGTGATCGCTGAGATGTGACGCCGCGAAGCGAGAACGCTCGCGGGTCAAGCCTGAGGAGGATAGCACACGGTGGGGGCGGGGTGGGGGGTGAGGGGCCAACGGCCTAGGCTTGGCAGCACGGTCGTTGGCCCCTCACCCCCCACCCCTCGGTCATCGGGGGCTTCCGACTCGCTCGGCACCGTATGCGGGCGGGCTCACACACGCGTTTGAGTGTCGGGGTCCCGCGCGGCCAGAGCAACCGCTCGTTGCCGCGGGGACCGCGCACGCACCGCGGCGGGGGTGGGGGGAAGGGGGCCAACGACCGTGCTGCCAAGCCTAGGCCGTTGGCCCCCTTCCCCCCACCCCCCTCACTGCCCCAAAGCCCGGGTCACCGAGAGCAACCGACCCTCTGACCACGCTGGGCCAATCAGCTGGGCTCCTGCAGGCAGGCCGTGCTCGGCCGTCCCCGCGGGGATGCTGATGGCAGGCAGACCAGCGAGGTTGGCCAGGCAGGTGGTGACGTCGCCCACGTACATGGCCAGGGGGTCGTTGATGCGTTCGCCGAGGCGCCAGGCGACGGTGGGGGCGGTGGGGGCGAGCAGCAGGTCGACCTCGCCCAAGGCGGCGGTGAGGGCATCGGCGATGCGGCGTCGGACGCGGGCGGCGCGCTCGAAGTAGGCGTCGGCGTAGCCGGCGGAGAGGGCGAAGGCGCCGAGCATGATGCGCCGTTTGACCTCGGGGCCGAGGAGGCGGGCGCGGCTGGCACGGGCGACGGCCTCGAAGCCTTCGGCGTCGGCACCCAGCCGCTGGCCGTAGAGGGTGGCGTCGTAGCGCGAGAGGTTGCTGCCGGCCTCGGCCATGGCGATGAGGTAGTAGCTGGCCACCGCGGCCTCGGTCAGCGGGATGGGCAGGTCGACCAGCCGGGCGCCGGCCTCCTCCAGCCGGGCGGTGGTGGCGTCAAGGGCCTTGCGCACGCCGTCGTCGAGGCCATCGCCCAGGAGGCTGGTCAGGCGACCGATCCGCAGGCCGCGCAGATCCACCTCGGCCAGCGTCAGCTCGGCGGGGTGGCGCAGCGCGCTGGTGGCGTCCATGGGGTCGTGGCCGGCCATGACCGAGAGCATGAGAGCCGCGTCCTCGGCGTCCTCGGCGAAGATCCCCACCTGGTCGAGGGAGCTGGCGTAGGCCACCACGCCGTGGCGCGACAGCCGGCCGTAGCTTGGCTTGAGGCCGATGACGCCGCAGAAGGCGGCCGGTTGCCGCACGGAGCCGCCCGTGTCGGTGCCGAGGGCGACGGGCACCACCCCGGTGGCCACCGCCACGGCCGAACCACCCGACGAGCCGCCCGCCACCCGTTCGGGGTCCTGCGGATGCCGCACCGGGCCGAAGGCGGAGTTCTCGCTTGAGCTGCCCATGCCGAACTCGTCCATGTTGGTCTTGCCGATGACCACCGCGCCGGCCGCCTTGAGCCGGGCGACCACGGTGGCATCGAAGGGTGGCAGGTAGTCGGCCAGCATGGCGCTGCCTGCCGTGGTGCGGAGGCCGGCGGTGCTGAGGTTGTCCTTGACCGCCACCGGCACGCCGGCCAGGGGGCCAGGGTCGGCGCCGGCCGCCACCATGGTGTCGATGCGCTCGGCTGCGGCCAGCGCCTGCTCGTGAGCGACGGTGATGAAGGCACCGAGCGGGGCGCTGGCATCGGCGGCCGAGAGGGCGGCGCGCGCGATCTCGATGGCGCTGGCCTGGCCCGAGCGGACGCTGTCGGCGATGTCTCGGGCGCGCGTCATGCGGCGGAGACTAGCACGCGCAGGATCTCACATCGAGACGGCGGGCGCGTCCCATGCGAGCTTTCTCTCGCTTCCAAGGCGGCTGGGCAGCCTATGGTGATGGCCCTATGGACCGCGGTCCAACCACTGCCGAACCTCCCGGGGTCTCCGGCACCCAGGTACTGGCCGCCGGTCACAGCGAGGCCGGCCGGGTGCGTGCCGTGAACCAGGACGCCTTCTGGCTGGGCGAAGTCCAGGGCAAGGGCTACCTGGCCATCGTGGCCGACGGCATGGGTGGCCACCAGACCGGCGAGGTCGCCAGCCAGAAGGCTGTCGAGGCCTTCCGCAGCGCCCTGAAGGCTGCCCGCGCCCATCCGCCCGCTGCGCTGGTGCGCGCCGCGCAGACCGCCAACCTGGAGGTCTACGCCCTGGCCGCCGACAACCCGCAGCACCAGGGCATGGGCACCACCCTGACCACCCTCCTCATCGACGATCAGGTCGGCATCGTCGGCCATGTGGGCGACTCACGCGCCTACCTGCTGCGCGGCGGCGAGCTCAGGCAGCTCACCCACGACCATTCATGGGTGGCCGACCGCGTGCGGCAAGGGCTGCTCTCGGCCGACGAGGCGAGGCGCCATCGCTGGCGCAACGTCATCACCAACGCCCTCGGCGCCACCTCCAACTTCAAGCTCGACATCTCCGCCACCCTGGTGGAGAGCGGCGACCGTTTCCTGCTCTGCTCCGACGGCGTGTCCATGCTGGTCTCCGACGGCCTGATGAAGCAGATCATCGGCGAGAACGATCCCGAGAAGGCCGTCGAGCTGCTGCTGGCCGAGGCCAACGATCGCGGCAGCCCAGACAACCTCACCGCCGTCGTGGTGCACGTTGTATCGGTGAACCCCAAGCCCAAGCGCTACGACCTGCCTGAAGACGCCGACGAACCCACCTCGGTGGAGGTGGGCGAGACCCTCTCCGGCGTGCGGCGGGTGGAGGACGAGTTCCCCGTGCGCTCACCGTTGCGGGCCCTGCGTCGGCAGCCTTGGTACCCCTACCGCGCCTGGATCCTCGGCTCGCTGTACCTTGTCCTGCTCTTCCTGCTGTTCTCGCTGTGGCCCCGCGGTTAACCTAGGGCATGCCTGAGAAGATCCAGACCGACGCGGCCCCTGCCGCCATCGGCCCATACAGCCAAGCCATCCGCGTCGGCCAGTTCGTGTTCACCTCCGGCAGCATCGGGCTGAACCCCGACGGCAGCCTGGTGGAGGGCGGCATCGAGGCGCAGACCGAGCGGGTGATGCAGAACCTGCAGGCGGTGCTCGCCGCCGCTGGGACCTCGCTGCAGCACGCCGTCAAGACCACCTGCTTCCTCTCAGACATGAACGACTTCGCGGCCTTCAACCAGGTCTACGGTCGCTACGTCGGCGACCCTGCCCCCGCCCGCAGCACGGTGCAGGTGGCCAGGCTGCCGCGCGACGTCATGGTCGAGGTCGAGTGCGTGGCCCTGCTCCCTTCCGGCTGAGTCTCTAACAGCTCCCTCATCGCTAGGCACGGTAGGCTCGGGGCATGCGTAGCCGTATCCTCGACGTGATCCTGCTGGTCGGCCTCGTCGCCGTGGCCGGGGGCATCATGTGGACCCTCTTCAACTTGGGTGGCGGCCCAAGGCAGACCCCGCCCAACACCCCCGTCAACGGCAGCGGAGCGTCCGTGGGCAGCGATCTCCCCGGTGCAGGCAACAACGTGGTGCCGATCGTGCCAGGCAGCGACTTCTCCAGCTCGGGCGCGGTGGTGCCCATCGACCCTGGCGCAGACCTGGTGGCCGATGACGCGGAAGATGGCGGCGACATCGCCGCCGTCGGTGGGGCCGACCCGGCTCCTCCCATCGTCACCCCGCCTCGGATCCTCCCCGACGGCTCGGTGGAGCTGGAGCGCGTCGGCTTCTCCTACGTCACCGGCGGTGCCGGCGCTTGCTCCGTCGTCCTCGAGGCCTGGCTGCATGTGGCCGTCAGTCGCGACCTGCTGGCCGAGTACGGCTGCGGCGCCACCGTCTCGGTCACCCTCGACGACCCGGCCGGCGGCCGCACAGAGGTGCAGGCCGTCATCGGCGACACCATGAACCCGGTGCACAGCAACACGGTCAACGTCTACGTGGCTGAGGACGAGGATGCCTTGTCCTACGGGGTCACCACGGGTACCTTGACGGCTCGTTGAGCCGCCCAAAGGTCAAGCCGGTGAGTAGGCTGGTAGTGGGCGGTAGCACAGGACCCCAACAGCGGGATTGGTTGCGTTCGCAAGCATACCGAGGCTTACTTGAACCGCGCGCCGAAGTCGATGTTGCGGTCGGGGGCGAGGACCAGCGGGTTCTCCATGCGCCGGTCACTGGGTATGTCGCCGGTCCAGCCGAGGAACTCGTGGCCTTCGTCGGGGATGGCGGTGGCCATCAGGCGGTCCGGGGCATTCAGCGGCGCGCCCCAGGCGCAGATGATGAAGTCAGGTGTAGATGGTGGTTCGAATGCGACACCGTTCACTTCGCAGGTGACCGATCCAGGACCGGTGACGCTCGTCAATCGAACGTGGCCGTAGTTTCTCGTGTAGGGCGTGTCGTCGACGCAAGCAGTGAGGCCTGCCAGGGCAAGCACGATCATGGCTGCCTTGAGTAGACGGCAAGTCGCCTTCGGCATCAGGGTTCCCATTCAGTAGTTGAAGCTGGTGCCGCAAGCCACGGCCCGGTGGTCCATGCCTCCTCCGGCGCTGCCGAAGTAGTCGAGTCGGTGGACCTTCTGGTAGAGAACCGTGCATTGGATATTGCTTGCAGGCATCCCTAGACTGGATGCGAACACGTGGTCGAGGTTGAAGTTGACGAAGAGGGTGAGGTTCGCGGTGGTCTGGTTCTCGGTGCGGAGGGGCCTCAGGAAGTCGATGCCGCCATTGTCCGATGGCACCAATGCTCCCCATTGGACGTAGTTCCTGAAGAGGTTGCCGTCCGCGCCTGGCTTGGTTGGCCACATATTGAAGTCGCCACCCCACAAAGTACGATCCATGGCATGTTGCGTGGCCGCTCGGAACTCGTTCATCTGGACGATCCTGACGGCACCGTCTGCCGCGGTGATGTTCGATCGCAAGTGAACGGATGCCACACGCACCCGCCTGGACATGTTGTTCCCTTGAGCGTTCTTCTGCTGCAGGCTGATCCCGGCCCCACCACTACCAATTGTGTGCCCCATGAAGGCCCCAGGCAGCTGAGATGGTAAGTGGAACCTGGCGGTGTTCCACACGATGCACTCGAAGGCCATGCCTGACACATAGTGCGGCTGGTTCTCTAAGGGGTCGTCGAAGGTGCCGGGCATGTACCTGGTGCAAACGAAGCGGTAGGTCACGCCGGCATCCTTGATGAGCCGCATGATTTGCACCAAGGAGCCGCTGTACTTGTAGTTGTTGCCTGTGTTGATGCCGTGGTCCGTGTAGTTCCCAGAGGCCGCTTGGGCTGCGAAGGCCGGGGTATCCCAGTAGTGCCTGTTCCCCATCTCCTGCAGCAGCAACAGGTCTGGTTTCAGGGCGTTGAGGTTGTCGTGGATGCGCTGCTCGACGCTGGCGTTGGAGAGTTTGAGCATGTCGTTGCAGCAGTTGAAGTTACCGATGGTGTGCCCCACGTTGGCCGTGATGATGAAGGCGCTGCCCCTGAAGCTGGGGTTGAACACCTGCGGCGCGAACAGCTCACCATCGGCGCCGCCTGGCTCGCCAGGAACGAAGGTGTGCCGCCCCTGGTCGGGATGCAACCCGTCCCAGTAGTCGTCCCCCTGCACCGCACAGTAACCGTTGGGGTGCTCCAACTCGAAGGTCAAGTCCATCCACTCGCCTTCGGCAGCCTCGCAGCGCGCTGCCTCGTCCTCCAGACTGGCGTGCAGGACTGCGATGCTCATGGTGTCGACGGGATCAGCGCCCGGCTGCAAGACGGGCAAGGCAGGGAGGATGATGACCAGGGTGGTGAACTCGTGGTCAATGACGAAGTCGGCGCTGACCTCACGCCAACGCTCACCGTCAGCATCCCAAGTGGCGACGTAGACCTTGCGGCCCTCGAGGTCAGCGCTGCTCACGTCCACCCTGAGGTACAGGTACTCCCTGAGCTCAACCTCGTCGACGGTGCCGACTAGGACGACATCGTCATGGACGGTGTAGCCGGAGGGCAGGCGTTCAAGGCGTTCGCCGAGGCCTTCGGCTGAGGTGGTGCTGAGTGATACTTCGGTGTCTTCGATCACGGCACCTTCGTCGAAGGTGAGTGAAACCCGGCCATCGGATACTTCCAACACACCACCTTCAGGCCCGACGACGAAGAGCTCACCACTGGAGGAAGGGCGAACCCCCCGGAATCGAGGTCAGGCTCCAGAGGCCCGGCGCAAGCTGCTACAACGAACAATGCTACGAACAGGATCAGGCTTCTAGAGCGCGCCATCCTCATCACACCCTTCACCCAGCGACCTGCAAGTGCCCGCTTGGTGGACGCCTAACGCTTCAGGGCACAAAGTACAAGGGAGGCGACCGGCGCGGGGCAACGGCTCGTCCGGGCTGGCCACTGAAACTGCCAAGCGTAGGGATCAGCCCTGCCAATCCCTACGCCCCCCGCCACAACAACGCCCGCTTGACCTCCTCGATGGCCCGGGTGACCGGGATGTCGCGGGGGCAAGCTTCGGTGCAGTTGTAGGCGGTGCGGCAGCGCCACAGGCCGTTGGCCTGGTTGAGCACGGCAAGGCGCTGGGCAGCACCCTGGTCGCGGGAGTCGAAGATGAAGCGGTGGGCGTTGACGATGGCCGCCGGGCCAAGGTAGCGGCCGTTGGTCCAGAACACCGGGCAGGACGTGGTGCAGGCCGCGCACAGGATGCACTTGGTGGTCTCGTCGAAGATGGCCCTGTCCTCCACGCTCTGCAGTCGCTCGGCGGGTGGGTTGGGGTCGTCGTTGATGAAGAAGGGCAGCACGGCCTTGTAGGCGTCGAAGAAGGGCTCCATGTCGACGATGAGGTCCTTGAGCACCGTGAGGCCGCGGATGGGCTCGATGGTGATGCGCTCGCCGAGGTCCTGCACCAGCACCTTGCAGGCCAGGCGGTTGACGCCGTTGATGAGCATGGCGTCGGAGCCGCAGATGCCGTGGGCGCATGAGCGGCGGAAGGCCAGCGAGCCGTCCACCTCCCACTTGATGTGGTTCATGACGTCCAGCACGCGCTCGGTGGGTCGCATGTCGAGCTTGTACTCGGACCAGTAGGGGCGCTTGTCGGCCTCGGGGTTGTAGCGCTTGATCTTGACGTTGATCTGCATGGTGATCTCCCCCGGCCTCAGTAGGTCCGCGGCTTGGGCTCGAACTTGCCCAGCACCACCGGCTTGTAGTCGATGCGCACGCCGTCGCCATCCTTGTAGATCAGCGTGTGCTTGAGCCAGTCGGCGTCGTCGCGTTCCTTGAAGTCCTCGCGTGAATGGGCGCCGCGCGACTCGGTGCGGTTGAGGGCCGCGTGCACGAGTTGCTCGGCGTTGTCGAGCAGGAAGCCGAGCTCGATGGCCTCCATCAACTCGGTGTTGTAGACCTTGCCCTGGTCCTCGACGCCGATCTCGCGGAACCGGGCCTTGAGCTCCCCGAGCACCTCCACCTGCTTGCCGAGCAGCTCGGCGGTGCGGAAGACCGAGGCGTTGTCCTGCATGGTGTCCTGCAGGTCGCGCCGCAGGTGCGACACGCGCTCGCGCCTCGGCCCGGCCAAGGTGCTCTCGACCAGCTCGCGGGCGCGGTCCTGGGCGTCCTTCGGCAGGTCGCCGTGGCTGCTGCTTGCCGCGTACTTCGCGCCCTCGATGCCGGCACGCCGGCCGAAGACGATGAGGTCGCCAAGCGAGTTGGTGCCGAGGCGGTTGGCGCCGTGCAGGCTGGCGCAGGCCACCTCGCCGGCGGCGTAGAGGCCGGGGACGATGGTGTTGTTGCCGTCGCTGATGACCTCGGTGGTGATGGTGGTGGGGATGCCGCCCATGGCGTAGTGGGCGGTGGGCTGGATGGGCACCAGCTCCTTGATGGGGTCGACGCCGAGGTAGATGCGGGCGAACTCGGTGATGTCGGGCAGGCGTTCCTCGATGATGTGCGCGTCGATGTGGGTGAGGTCGAGGTGGATGTAGTCCTTGTCCGGCCCCGCCCCGCGACCCTCGCGCACCTCCAGGTACATGGCGCGGCTGACCATGTCGCGTGGCGCTAAGTCCTTGATGGTGGGGGCGTAACGCTCCATGAAGCGTTCGCCCTCACCGTTGCGCAGGATGCCGCCCTCGCCGCGGGCGCCTTCGGTGAGCAGCACGCCCAGCTTGTAGAGGCCGGTGGGGTGGAACTGGAAGAACTCCGGGTCCTCGATGGGCAGGCCGCGCCGGTAGACGATGGAGGTGAGGTCGCCGGTGAGGGCGTGGGCGTTGGAGGTCACCTTGAACATGCGCCCGGAACCGCCGCTGGCGATGATGGTGGTCTTGGCCAGGAAGGTGTGCAGCTCGCCGGTGGCCAGTTCGTAGGCCACCACACCGCGGCACTCGCCGCCATCCATGATGAGGTCGAGCACGTGGAACTCGTTGAAGAAGTTGACCCGGTCCTTGATGGACTGCTGGTAGAGGGTCTGCAGGATCATGTGGCCGGTGCGGTCGGCGGCGTAGCAGGCGCGCTCCACGGCGCTCTTGCCGAAGTCGCGGGTGTGGCCGCCGAACTTGCGCTGGGCGATCTTGCCCTCCGGCGTACGGCTGAAGGGCAGGCCCATGTGCTCCAGCTCGTAGACCGCCTCGATGACCTCGTGTGAGAAGGCCTCGGCCACGTCCTGGTCGGTGAGGTAGTCGCCGCCCTTGACGGTGTCGAAGGCGTGCCACTCGGCGTGGTCCTCGCTGACGTTGCCCAGCGCGGCGCCCACGCCGCCTTGGGCTGCGCCGGTGTGCGAGCGGGTGGGGTACAGCTTGCTGATGACCGCCACCGACACGCCAGGGTGCTGCACGGCGTAGCGGGCGGCCATCATGCCGGCGCCGCCGGCGCCGACCACGATGACGTCGAACCTGTGGGGCCTCACGAGATGCTGCTCCAGACGGCTGCTGCCGTGTCGTACTGCGTGTAGTCGATGCCCCACAAGGAGATGAGGCCGATGATCATGACGATCACGGTCAGCGCGTAGAGGACGATCTTCCAGACGAAGCGGCGGCTCGGGCGGCTGGCGTAGTCCTCGATGCTGTAGCGGATGCCGTTGGCCCCGTGCAGCATGGCCAGCACCAGCAGTGCGGTGTTGAAGATCTTCAGCCATGGGGTGGAGAGGCGCCCCGCCACGAAGTCGAAGTCGATGTCACCGACGTTCATCATGATGTTCGTCATGAACACGTGCCCGCCGAGGATGACCAGCATGAGCAGGCCGGAAACGCGCATGAAGATCCACCAGGCGAGCTCGGCGTTGCTGCTGGAGGCTGCGCGCGCCTCCTGCAGGGTCTGGGGTCGGTTCACGGCCATCAGTGCCTCATCCCCTCGATGATCTCGGGGACGATCTTGATGCTGAAGGCCACGAAGATCAGGACCGAGAGGACCATCACCACGTACCACAAGGTCCGCTGGTGCTTGATGCCCCAGCCGCTGAAGTCCATGAGGATGATGCGGACCCCGTTCAGGGAGTGGTAGACCACGCCGGCGCCGAGCGCCAGCAGCAGGAAGCGGAAGGGCCAGGCATGGAACATGACCATGGCCGCGTTGGCCACCTCGGGCCCGAACATCGCCAGGCTGATGTTCACCACATGGATGAACAGGTACAGCGCGATCGCCAGCCCGGAGACGCGATGCAGGAGGAAGGCCCACTGGCCTTCTCGACCTCGGTACATGATGCTCGTTTCCTCCTCGCGGCGGCCCCCACCACGCCAGATCCGGTCCAGCCGGTAGTCCCGTTGCTGAGCGATTGTACCACCGGCCGCCCGGTGGCAGGCCCGTGCTGCACGTCACACCTGCGTCTGAATCCCTAGGCATCCTGTCAGGAACGGTGGTTGAGGTAGGCTGCACCATGCTCTTCGCCTTCGACCTCGACCGGACGGTGGTCACCGAGGACTACCAACTACCCGACCGCATCGCCGACTCGGTGCACGAGCTCAGGCGGCTGGGCCACCTGGTCACCGTGTTGACCGGCCGGCCCCTCCGCTCCGCCGCACCCTTCCTGGAGAAGCTGGGGGTGGACGCCTACTTCAGCGTCAACCACGGCGCCATGGTCTACGGGGCAGAGGGCCAGTCGCTGCGACGCACCAGGCTGCCTTCGGCCGACGTGCGCGCCTTGATCGACCCCTACCGCGCCGATCCCATGGTGGAGTTCAGCTGCATCGACGGCGACCACCTCTACGTCAAGGACCCCAGCGACCAGCGTTGGCGCTGGGCCCACACCGAGACCCGCTCGGTGGTGCGCTTCGAGCTGGAGACCCAGGTGGACGCCGACAAGGTGGTCTTCGCCGCCGCCGGCGCCAACCTGCTCGTGGCCGAGCACGCCGCCCGGCTGCTGCCCCACACCGAGCGCTACCTGTGGGGCGACGGCTTCTTGGAGGTCATCGCCCAGGGCGGCGACAAGGGTTCCGGCCTTGCGCTGTTGGCCAGCGAGCTCGGTGTGCCGCGTGAGCAGGTGGTGGCCTTCGGCGACGGCTTGAACGACGTGAGCATGCTGCGCTGGGCCGGCCGCTCGGTGGCCGTCGGTCCCGAGGCCCACGAAGACGCCCTGGCAGCCGCCGACGAGCACATCGCCCCGCCCGAGGAGGGCGGCGTGGTGGACTGGCTTGAGCGCAACGTGATGGGGGCCTTGGTCCCCTGACTTAGCGGATAGCCTCCAGGAACTCCTGCCTGGTGCGCGCGTCGTCCATGAAGATCCCGCGCATGGCGGCCGTCCTGGTGGTGGAGCCCTGCTTCTCCACACCCCTCATCATCATGCAGAGGTGGCTGGCCTCGGTCACCACCGCCACGCCGCGTGGGCGAAGCACCTCGTGCAGCACGTCGGCCACCTGGCCGGTCAGCCGCTCCTGCACCTGCATGCGGCGCGCGAACACGTCAAGCACGCGCGCGAACTTCGACAGGCCGAGGATGGTGCGGTCGGGCACGTAGGCGATGTGGGCCTTGCCGAAGAAGGGCAGCATGTGGTGCTCGCACAGCGAGTAGAACTCGATGCCCTTGACCACCACCATCTCCGAGCCCTCGGCCTCGAACAGGGCGCCGTTGATGACCTCGGCCACGTCGACGCCGTAGCCGGAGGTGAGGAAGCGCAGCGAGCGCTCCACGCGCTCCGGCGTCTTCAGCAGGCCTTCGCGGCCGACGTCCTCGCCAAGGCCGGTGATCAGGTCGGTGATGACGGGCGTCAGCCGGACCTCGCCAAACTCGTCGAAATCCGGATCCAGCAACCGGATCGGATGGGCACGATCGCGCACAGTGACCTCCAGGCGCACATCCTAGCCCCTGACCGCGCCCTGACCCGGTAGCCTGCGGGGCGTGAGCCGCCTCGACCAACACGACGCCTACCTGTTGACCTTCACCGCCCAGCTGTTGGAACTCAGACGCGATCCCCGAACGCCTGGTCACGCCTGGCTGCGCCTCGACCGCAGCGCCTTCTACCCCACCAGCGGCGGGCAGTCGCACGACACCGGGACGCTGTCCGGCCACCCGGTCCAGGACGTGGCGGTGGATGACGGCGAGGTCTGGCACCTGCTGGCCACCCCGCCCGACGACTGGCTGCCTGGCGTGGAGCTGGAGGGCAGGGTCGACGCGGAGCGCCGCGCCCGCCACCGCCAGCGCCACACGGCCCAGCACCTGCTGTCGCAGGCCTTCCTGAGGGTGGACCCCGGCTTCGAGACCAAGGCCGTGTCGCTCAGCTCGGCCGACCTGACCGTCGACTTCGCCGGGGAGCCGGACGAGGACGCCGTGCAAGCCGCCGAGCGCCTGGCCAACGACGCCGCCTACGCCGGCTGGGCCGTGCGCAGCCTGCAGGTGGACGAAGGCGAGCTGGCCGCCTACCCGCTGCGGCGGCCACCCAAGGTGCGTGGGCTGGTGCGGCTGGTGGCCGTCGGGCCATCGGTGGAGCAGGATCCGGCCTCGGCCTGGGAGCTCTCCGCCTGCGGCGGCACCCACGTCCGCAACACCGCCGAGGTCGCCCCCATCGTGGTCCTGCGCAGTGAGCGGGTGCGCGGCGGGCTGAGCAGGATCACCTTCCGCGCCGGCTGGGAGGCGTTGGAGGATCACCGGGCCAAGCACCGCCTGGCCAGCGAGGCCGCCCGGCTGCTGTCCAGCGCGGTCGGTGAGCTGCCCGAGAAGGTGGGCGGGCTGCTGGAGGAGGCCGCCGGCTTGCGCAGGGCGCTGGTCGATGCACGCGCCGCCTGGGCGTCCGAACGGGCCGCCCGCCTGCTGGCCGAGCACGCCGGTGGCGCCGTGTCGGCGACCCTGGACGAGAGCGAGGCTGAGCTGCTCGCCCCCTTGGCCGAGGCCTTGGCCGCTCGTGGCGCCACCGCCGTGCTGGCGCTGCGCCACCAGGGCAAGGCCGAGCTGCTGCTGGTCTCCGGCGCCGGTGTCGACGTGCGCCCGGCCCTGCAGGCCGCGTTGCCCCACGTCGAGGGGCGAGGGGGCGGGCGGCCGGAGCGGGCCCAGGGCGCTGGACCACGCCTCGAAGGCTTGGAGGCCGGCCTGGCCGTCGCGGTCGAGGCCTTGGGCGGCCGCGAATGAACGGCGACCGACAGACGACCCAACGCCCTTCCCCATCCACGGCCACCGTCGTCGATCGGCCTGTCGCCCAGGAGCCGGGCTGCGCCCGGTGAGGTGCTAGCGTGCCCGGTGCTCGACGGCCCCTAGCGGGGGCGCTCGTGCATCCGACGGGAGAACGAACGTGTCCCAGGCCACCGCTCCAACCCGCCCTGCTCCTCCAGAACCGCAAGCTCCCGTAGCCGTCACCGACCTGGCTGCCGACCCGACCCCCGCTGCGGAAGCGGCGACCACCGCGGATGCGGCGACCACCGCGGATGCGGCGCCCACCGCCGGCCGCGACCGCCTCGTCATCGGCCTGCTGCTGGTCTCTGCCTTCGTGGTCATCCTCAACGAGACGCTCATGGGTGTGGCCTTGCCCCGCCTGATGAGCGACCTGTCGATCAGCGCGGTCGCCGCCCAATGGCTCACCACCGCCTTCCTGCTCACCATGGCCGTGGTCATCCCCATCACCGGCTTCCTCATCCAGCGCTTCCATACGAGGCAGGTCTTCGTCGCCGCCATGTCGCTGTTCAGTCTCGGCACCCTGATCGCTGCTGTGGCGCCGGGTTACGAGGTGCTGCTCGTCGGTCGGGTGGTCCAGGCCACCGGGACCGCCATCATGATGCCGCTGCTCATGACCACCGTCATGACGCTGGTGCCGCCCCACCTGCGCGGGCGCACCATGGGCAACATCTCCATCGTCATCTCGGTGGCCCCGGCCATCGGCCCAACGGTCTCCGGCCTCATCCTCAGCGCGCTGTCGTGGCGCTTCCTGTTCATCCTCGTGCTGCCCATCGCCATCACGGCCCTGATCCTCGGCATCGCGCGGGTGCAGAACGTGACCGTGCCCAAGCGGGTGCCCATCGACCTGCCCTCCGTGCTCCTCGCCGCCATCGGCTTCGGCGGCCTGGTGTTCGGGCTCAGCCACATCGGCGAGGCCGGCGGCAACATGGACGGCGCATCCTTGCTCCCTCTTGGCGCCGGCATCGTCGGTCTGGGCCTGTTCATCGCACGCCAGCTCTCCTTGCAGCGGCGCGACCGGGCCCTGCTCGACCTGCGCACCTTCCGCGCGCCCACCTTCACCTTCGCCGTCGTCATGTTCGGCATCAGCATGATGGCCCTGTTCGGCACCCTCATCCTGCTGCCCATCTACACGCAGAACGTGCTCGGCATGGATGTCCTCGCCACCGGCATGCTGCTGCTCCCCGGCGGCTTGATCATGGGCCTGCTGGCGCCCGTCGTGGGTCGCCTGGTGGACCGTGACGGTCCGGCGAAGCTGCTGGTGACCGGCGCCATCATCACCAGCGCCGTGCTGTGGACGCTGACCACCGTTGGCACCGGCACCCCTTGGTGGTTCCTGCTCGCCTGCCACATGGCGCTGAGCGTCGGCCTCGCGCTGACCTTCACACCGCTGTTCGCAGCCAGCCTCGGCTCGCTGCCGCGGGCGCTGTACTCGCACGGTTCGGCCACCATCGGAACGGTGCAGCAGGTGGCCGGGGCGGCGGGCACCGCGCTCTTCGTGGCGGTGATGTCGGCGGTGGCTGCCTCCCAGGCAGGCACCGGTGCAGGCGACGTGGAGGCCTTGGCCACCGGCATCCGCACGGCCTTCCTGTGCGGCGCGGTGATCTCGCTGTTCGGCATCGCTGCCTCGCTCTTCATCCGCAAGCCACCGGAGAGCGCCGAGGGCGCCTTGCCCGTCGGGCACTGAGCGCGGGTCCTGGTCGGGTGGGTCGGCCGTGCGCGCCATCCACCCCACCGGGACATCCGTAATTCGGAATCGTTCCGAAGAACATGCTAGGCTGGGGTTCGGAGGCATCACCATGAGCGAGACGCTCCACCCCATCGTCCACGACATCCCCAAGAAGGATCGCAGCGCCTTGGTCAAGCTGCTCAACGCGCGCTTGGCCGACACCTTCGACCTCTACGGCCAGGTCAAGCAGGCCCATTGGAACGTCAAGGGCATCCAGTTCATGCAGCTCCACCTGCTCTTCGACGAGGTGGCCGAGTCCGTCGAACCCTTCGTCGACGAGATCGCCGAACGCGTCACCTCGCTGGGCGGCACCGCGCGGGGCACCGTGCGCATGGCGGCCGGCGCCAGCAGCCTGGACGAGTACCCAGTGGACGCAGAGGACGGCGGCACCCACCTGACCCTGGTGCGTGACCGACTGGCCGCCTACGCCGCGGCCAACCGCGAAGCCATCGGCGCCTCGGAGAAGAAGGACGCAGCCACCGCTGACCTGTTCACCGAGATCCA
>CAYXJZ010000060.1:0-20056 GCA_964465355.1 uncultured bacterium
GGCGGCCACCGACACCATGTGGTTGGACCGCTACATCGGGGAGACCACCGACGGCTTCGGCTTCATCGTGCGGGACTTCGTGAACGAGGCCGGCGCCACCTCCGCCACCCCGCCACCCATCCTCGACCTGTTCAGGAGGGCGCACCAGCGGCACGGCGGGCTGGACTGGGCCGAGCTGTTCCAACCGGCTGCGCAGATCGCGCGCCGGGGATGGTTGCTGCGGCCGCATGTGCACACCGTCTTCAGCCAGGACGAGCGCAAGTACGGGCGCCTGAACTACGGCGAGAAGCTGGCTTCGACCGAAGGCGGGCGCAAGCTGTACCTGGACGGCGATGGCTTGCCGAAGAAGCCAGGCGCCCTCATCCAGAACCCCGACCTCGCCCGCACGCTGGAACTGATCGCCCGCGAGGGAGCCGACGTCTTCTACCGCGGCTCGCTGGCCGACCACATCGTGGCCGACGTCGCGCGGCACGGCGGCATCCTGTCCAAGGAGGACCTGGCCGAGTGCGTCGCCGAGGAGGTGGCACCCGTAGACGTGGGGTACCACGGACGCCGCTTCTCCACGGTGCCTGCCCCGGGAGGCGGCCTCTACGTCGCCCAGGCGCTGAGGCTGCTCGAGCGCTTCGACCTGCACGAGCTCGGCCACAACTCCGCCGAGTACATCCGGCTGCTGGCCGAGGTGATGAAGATCGCCACCCGCGACAAGGACACCCGCGTGGCCGATCCACGCTTCGTCGACGTGCCCACCGAGGAGCTGCTCTCGGATGCCTACGCCGCCGAGTGCGAAGCGACGATCCGCAGCGGCGCCAAGGTCGACGCGGGTCGCAGTGGCCATCTGGAGTCCAAGCACACCACCCACGTCTCCTGCGTCGACCGCGACGGCATGGTGGTGTCCATGACCCACACGCTCGGCAACCCTTCCGGATTCGTGGTCGAGGACACGGGCTTCATGCTCAACGGGGCGATGAGCACCTTCGACCCGAGGCCTGGTCGAACCCACTCCATCGCGCCAGGGAAGCGGCGGACCTCCACGATGTGCCCATCGATCGTCTTCGAGGGGGACACGCCGGTCATGACCCTCGGTGCGCCGGGCGCCTCGTGGATCGGGCCGGCGGTGCTGCAGGTGACGCTGAACGTCCTCGACTGGGGCATGGGCATCCAGGAGGCCATCCTGGCGCCGCGCGCGGTGGCGACATCGAACGTGATCGACCTGTCGAACAGGATCCGCAGGGGGACGGAGACGGCGTTGGCGGGGATGGGCTACGAGGTCCGCAGGACGCACGTCTCCTACGCCTTCGCCGGCGTGCACGGCATCACCATGTGGCCGGAAGGGCTGGAGGGAGGAGCCGACCCTCAGCGGGATGGCATGGCGGTCGGCCTGCCTTGACCCTACGAGGCCGCCGCTTTCAGTTCCTCCATGGTGAACAGCGGCTGCAGCCGCACCCCGGCGGCTGACAAGGCCTCCGGCCCACCGGCTTGGCGGTCGATGACGCAGACCGCCTCTAGGGCGATGGCGCCGGCACCGCGCAGGTCCTGGGTGGAGAGCACCACCTGGCCACCGGACGTGACCACGTCCTCGACGATCAGTAGCCGCTTGCCCTCCACGGCGCTGCCCTCGGCGAACTGGCGGGTGCCGTAGTCCTTGGCCTTCTTGCGCACGAAGGCGGTGGGGATGCCTGTGACCTGCGAGAGCATGACCGCCAGCGGCACGCCGCCCAGCTCCAGGCCGGCCAGCACCTCGGTGCCAGGGGGCACCAGCGGGGCCAGGTGCTCGGCGATGGCGCGCAGCAGCGTGGGGTCGGCCTCGAAGCGGTACTTGTCGAAGTACTCGTGGCTGGTGGCGCCGGAGCGCAGCAGGAAGGTGCCGGTGAGGTGGGCGCGGGCGTGGATGGCGGCGGCGAGGGTGGGGCGGTCCATGGGGGCATGGTACCTGGGGTGGGGCCTGACCCCGGCGTGAGCGGAGAGCACGCGCGGATCTCGTGTGGCATCTGACATGGCGGAACGGCTGCGCATGGAGCGGATCAAGTCTTACCATGAAAATCGCGCATGGCGCGCGGGATATTCATGGTAGTCTGCTCCCCTGATGATCGCTCGTGTCGAGTTGCAGGAACGGATCCGCGTCGCGCTGGAGCGCAACCCCGTGGTGGTGCTCACCGGGCCGCGCCAGGCAGGCAAGACCACCTTGGCACGCCAGTTCCTGACCGAGGACTCCCCCAACTACTTCGATCTGGAGGACCCGCTCGCCCTCGCGCGGTTGGAAGAACCGAGCACAGCCCTCGAGCCGCTGAAGGGTCTGGTGGTCATCGACGAGGTCCAGCGTCGCCCCGATCTCTTCCCGCTGTTGCGCGTCCTCGCGGATCGGCGCGCGCGTCCGGCGCGTTTCCTCATCCTGGGGAGTGCCTCGGGCGAGCTGTTGCGTCAGGGCTCAGAGAGCCTGGCCGGACGCATGGAGCGGATCGACATCGGCGGCTTCACCCTGGCCGAGGCAGGCGCGGCGTCGGCCGCCAAGCTCTGGCGCCGTGGGGGTTTCCCGCGTGCCTTCCTCGCGGCATCGGAGACCGACAGCGTGGCCTGGCGGAAAGCGTTCATCCAGACCTTGCTCGAGCGCGACCTGCCCCAGTGGGGTGTGCGGGTCCCGGCGGCTGCCCTGCTGCGCTTCTGGACCATGGTCGCGCACTACCACGGCCAGACCTGGAACGCAGCCGAGCCTGCGCGGGCCATGGGCGTGAATCCGTCCACCAGCCGTCGTTACCTCGACCTGCTGAGCGATGCGCTGATGGTCCGCCAACTCCAGCCATGGCATGCCAATCTCGGCAAGCGGCAGGTCAAGTCGCCCAAGGTGTACGTGCGCGACACCGGCCTGCTGCATCAGCTCTTCGGGCTAGCGACCGAGAAGGCCATCCTCTCCCACCCCAAAGTCGGCGCCTCATGGGAGGGCTTCGTCATCGAGCAGGTGCTGGCCGGCGAGGCGCACGACGAGGCCTACTTCTGGGCCACGCACCAAGGGGCCGAGATCGACCTCATCCTGCGTCGTGGTGACCGCATGTTCGGCGTGGAGTGCAAACGAGCCGACGCCCCGCGCATGACGCCGTCGATCCGTACTGCCCTTGATGACCTGGGCCTAGAACAGGTGGCCGTGATCTACCCAGGAGCGAAGCGGTTCCCCATGGCCGACCGGGTGGAGGCGGTGCCGCTCGAGACTCTGGCGGAACCTGGACGGCTCTTCTGAAGGGCGAGGCCCTGATGGCCGGTCGCATGGGCCGTCGAAGGCTTCAGACGGGCCCGTGGCGGGAACCTAGCCTAGCCGCGCCCTGCCGTGCTAGCATGCCAAGGTTACGAAGGGCGAGGACCCGGGGCGACCCGGGCGACCCGCCTGCCCACCAGCGGCACGGCCGCACTTCACGCGGCCCGGCCGCCACAGCGAGGAGCACGAAGCATGGCACGTTCGGCATCATCCCAGAAGTTCCACCGTCAGTCGGAGAAGCGCCGCCTGGCGAACAAGGCCCGCAAGAGCTCCATCCGCACCTTCACCAAGAAGGCCGTGTCGGCCGCTGAGACAGGCGACGCCGAAGGCGCCGCCAAGTTCCAGAAGGTCAGCCAGAGCATGATCGACAAGTTCGCCAAGACCTCCGGCATGCACAAGAACACCGCTGCCCGGCGCAAGTCACGCCTGGCCAAGCGCATCAAGGCGCTGCAGGCCGGCGCCGCCCAGGCCTGAGCGAGGCCCTGGACCGTCCAGAAGCTGCGACGCGCGGTGGGGAACCACCGCGCGTCGTCTTGGTCGGACCCAAGCACGCAGCCAACGTGGGTGCGGCCGCTCGTGCCATCGCCAACTTCGGCCTGGGCGAGCTATGGCTGGTGGCGCCGCGCTGCAGCCTCGACAAGGAGGCCTACGCCCTGGCTGCCCATGGTGCTGCGGTGCTGGACGCCGCGGTGACCGTGGCCACCTTGGACGAGGCCCTGGCGGACCGCGAGCTGGCGGTGGCCACCTCCGCACGTCGGCGCCGTCATCACGGCCACGCCTCGGCCGACCCAGAGGACGTGCTGCTCGAGATGCGCGGCCTGCGGTCGGCCTTGGTCTTCGGGCCGGAGGAGTCCGGCCTCGACAACGAGGCCCTCGACCGCTGCCAGCGGGTGGTCACCGTGCCGACGGCGGGCGTGGCCTCCATCAACCTTGGGCAGACGGTCATCATTCTCGGCTACGTGTGGCATCGCTTGGCGCAGGGCGCAAGGCTGGGTGGTGGCGGTGGGGAAGAGGGGTCGATCGTGGCGGCGGACCCTGCCCAGGCGCGGGCGGCCGACGTGTCAGCCGCCTCCAGGGCGGCTGACTTGGACCAGGTCGAGGCCATGTTCGGCCAGCTCCGCGCCCTCATGCACCGCATCGGCTACACCGACGCCAACAGAGAGGTGCACGTGCTGCGCCGCTACCGCAGCATGCTGGGTCGCGCAACGCCCACCGCAGAGGAGATCGCCCTGCTGCGCGGTCTCTGGTACCAGTTCGCCTGGGCGGTGGAGCAGGTGCCCGAGCGGCTGCCCGGCCCCAGGCTGCAGGGCTGGGAACCCTTGCCGGCACCGATCGACGAGCAGGATGAACCCTGAAACGACGGCGCCGGTCCACGTAAACTCCCTGCATGCCCATCACCACCCTCCCCACCCGCGCCGAGCTGGACCCGGCCTTCACCTGGAACCTGAACGCCCTCTACGCCACCGAGGAGGACTACCTCCGCGACCTGGAGGCGGCCGAGGCCGAGTTGGAGCAGCTCGCTCCCTACCAAGGCCGGTTGGGCGAGGACGCCGCCGTCCTCGGCGAGTTCATGGAGCGGTTCTGGGCGCTGGTGACCAAGGCCGAGCGCCTGAGGACCTACGGCACCCTGCCGGTCTCGGTCGACCAGGGGGATCAGCAGGCGCGCCAGCGTGCAGGTCGTTTCCAGGCCTTCGGCGGCCGCTTCATGTCGACCACGGCCTTCGTCCAGCCCGAGCTGCTGGCGGTCGGCCCGGAGCGGCTGCAGGCCCTCAGCCAGGCTGATCAGCGCGTCGCCGGCCTCGGCCGCTACTTCGAGATGCTCGAGCGTGAGCGCCCGCACACCCGCAGCGCCGAGGTCGAGGACGTGCTCAGCGGCTTGCACGACCCCTTCGGGACGGCGCAGCGCGCCTACAGCAGCCTCACGAACGGCGAGATGCCCTTCGCGCCCGTGGAGCACGACGGTCAGAGCTTCGAGGTGGCGCGCAGCACCTATCCAAGGCTGCGCATGTCGGAGGACCGCGAGGTCAGGCGCAAGGCCTACGTCTCCTACACCGATGGCTTCCTCGCCTACGCCAACACCATCACCGACCTCTACCTCGGCCAGGTCAAGCAGAACGCCTACCTGGCGCGCGTGCGCGGCTACCCCAGCACCGTCGAGGAGCAGCTGCATCCGCGGGACGTGCCGCGCAGTGTGCTGGAGAACGTGGTGAGCGTCTTCCGGAGCAAGCTGGGGGTGTGGCACCGCTACTGGGAGGCGCGCCGCAAGCTGCTCGGCGTCGACCGCCTTGAGGAGTGGGACGTCTTCGCGCCACTGGCCGCCGACGCGCCGAAGGTGCCATACCAGCAGGCCTGCGACTGGATCGTGGAGGGCATGGCCCCGCTGGGCGAGGTCTACGTCGAGCCCTTGGCGCGCGGCCTGAGCCAGGAGCGCTGGGTGGACGTCTACCCCAACAAGGGCAAGCGCGACGGGGCCTTCTGCGCCGGTGCTTACGGCAGCCAGCCCTACATCATGGTCAGCTACCAGGACGAGTTCGAGAGCATGTCCACGCTGGCGCACGAGCTCGGCCACGCCATGCACTCCGTGCTGCTCGACAAGGAGCAGCCGGTGGCCTACGCCAGCTACTCCATGGTGGCTGCTGAGACGGCGTCCAACTTCAACCAGGCCCTGGTTCGGCGCCATCTGCTGCGCAAGCTGAACAGCCCGGTCGAGCGCCTGGCGCTGCTGGAAGAGACCTTCTACAACTTCCACCGCTACTTCTTCATCATGCCGACGCTCGTGCGCTTCGAACTGGAGATCCACCAGGCGGTGGAGCGCGGCGAGGGACTGACGGCGGCCAAGCTCAACGAGACCATGCGCCGGCTGTTCCAGGAGGGCTACGGCGACCACATCGACGCCGACGAGCGCGTCGGCACCACATGGGCGCAGTTCGGCCACCTCTACATCCCCTTCTACACCTTCCAGTACGCCGCCGGCATCGCGGCCGCCAACGCCTTGGCCGACGACATCGACGCCGGCAAGGAGGGCGCCGTCGACAGCTACCTGGCCTTCCTGCGCGCCGGACGCTCGGTCTCGACGGTGGACTCGCTGCTCATCGCCGGCGTGGACCTGAACACGGCGGCGCCCATCGAGCGGGCGTTCGAGGTGCTGGAGGGTTACGTGGTGGAGCTGGAGATGTTGGCGGAAGGCAGATAGCTGCGCACGGGTCGCCCTGTTCTCGCCGGGCTTCGCTGGTACGGCAGGACCGAATCAGACCGGCTGGATCTCCTCGATCGCCTTGGCCGTCTCTGCATGCATGGCCTGGTAGAGATCCCAAGCCAGCTGACCGTTGAGCCAGAACTCCGGTGTCGTCCCGAACAGCCGTGCCAGCCTTAGAGCGGTGTCTGGCGTGACACCGCGATGGCCCCCGACGATCTCGTTCACCCTGGGATAAGAGACGCGGATCCGCTGGGACAGCTCCTTCTGCGTCATGCCGAGCGGTATCAGGAACTCTTCGAGCAGCATCTCTCCCGGATGGGTCGGTGGGCGGTGGCTGGGGACCATGGTCATCTCTCGTGTGCCTCCTCGGTCAGTGGTAGTCGATGATCTCGACGTGCTCTGGGCCGTTCGCGGCCCACCTGAAGCAGACGCGGTACTGCTGGTTGATGCGGATACTGTGCTCGCCCCTACGAGCACCGGACAAGGCCTCGAGCCGATTGCCGGGAGGTGCACGAAGATCGGCCAGCGCAGCGGCCTGATTGAGCTGGTCGAGCTTCCGTGCCGCCACTCGCCAGAGGCTCAGTGGGCAACATGCGCGTGCAGCACGGCTATCTACGCCGTTGAATACGTCCTCCGTTCCGCGGCTCCCGAAGGACACGATCATGACTGCATCGTAGCACGTATCACGTGATACGTGCTATAGCTTCCGGGTGGCCAAGGTGCTTTGTCAATGCGAGGTGCAGGCGCCTTGGGTGACGACTCCTTCCCAGGCGAGGCGCCCGTCGCGTGACCTCCGGCCGAAGCTGTGCTAACATCTCAAGGTTGACTCGCGCGGGCCCCGTGGTCCGCTGTCGTGGCCATGCCGCGACCCCGCTCGGCCAGAGCCGACCGGGTGCAGGGAACGAGGAGCAGGAGGACATCATGCCGCGCGTCTGTGCGATCACTGGCAAGAGGACCCACAGCCAGACCACCAGCAAGGACAAGGGTTCGCCCAAGCGCCGTGGGGGCGTAGGCCTCAAGCAGGTCGGCGTTCACAAGCGTACCTTCAAGCCCAACCTGATCAAGAAGACCCTCTGGGTGGACGGCAAGCCCCAGAAGGTGTGGATCAGCGCCAAGGCCTTGCGTCAGCTCGACCCCACCGTGTTGGTGAACCCAAGCAAGCGCTGAGCCAGGCGAAGGAAGATCGTATGCTCGCCCCGCGAGCCTCGCCCCTGATGGGGCGGCGCCTGCGGGGCGACATCGTGTAGCCCATACCCGCCGAGGAGGCGTCCGTGGACCTGGCTTCCCTGCTCATCTTCGCCGGCGCCCTGGTGGTGGCGGCCGGCTCGCCCGGCCCCAGCATCGCGGCCCTGGTGGCGCGGGTGCTGGCCCGTGGCCACCGCGACGTCTGGCCCTTCCTCGCCGCCATGTGGGTGGGCGAGGCCATCTGGCTGTCGTTGGCGGTGTGGGGCTTGAGCGCCCTGGCGCAGACCTTCCACCTTGCCTTCGTGGCCATCAAGTGGCTGGGGGTGGGCTACCTGCTGTACCTGGCCTGGAAGATGTGGAAGGCACCGATCGAGCAGGGCGCCGGCGCACTACCTGTCAGGGACTCGGCCTTCAGGATGTTCGCGGCCGGCTTGGCGCTCACCTTGGGCAACCCCAAGATCATGGTCTTCTACCTGGCCTTGCTGCCCACCATCCTCGACCTCGGCCAGGTCACGGTGCTCGGTTGGGCCGAGCTGACCCTCACCATGGCGCTCGTATTGATCGCCATCGACCTGGGCTGGGTGCTGCTGGCGACGCGGGCGAGGTCACTGCTGCGCAGCCCGCGGGCGATGCGCCTGGCCAATCGGGCCGGCGCAGGCATGATGGCCGGCGCCGCTGCCGCCATCGCCACCCGGCCGTAGGCCAACGCCTAGCGCCGGCCATGGCCGCGTTGTAGGCTGGCCCGTGATGAGAATCGGTTCTCGCTTACGGACGCGCCCTCTCGCCTTGACGCGGCTGCTCCTGATCCCCCTCCTGCTGACGTTCGCCACGGCCGCTGCCCAGCCACGGGTGGTGGTCTCGCTCCATCCCCTGTACGACCTCATGCGCCAACTGGCCGCCGACGATGCCGAGGTGGTGCGGATGCTGCCCCCCGGCGCTTCCGACCATGGCTACGACCCCACGCCAAGGGACGTCATGCGTGTGGTCGACGCCGACCTGATCGTCCTGAACGGCGGGCTCGACCTGTGGCTGCTCGACCTGGCCGAGGCCAGCGGCTCGGCAGCGCCCGTGGTGGAGCTGATCGCCCTGCCCAGCGTGCTGGCGGCCCTGCGGGCCGACTTCGCCGACCTGGTGCCAGAGGATGCGAGCGGGGTGCTGCCCGGCTTCAACGTCCACGTGTGGCTTGACCCGCTGCTCATGGCTGCCGCCGTGCCCGACCTGGCCGAGGCGCTGGCGGCCGTCGATCCCGCCTCGGCTGCCGGCTACCGAGCCAGGGCCGAGGACCTGGTCGCCTCCTTGCTCGCCCTGCACGATGAGCTGAGCGAGACCTTGGCGCCGGTGGCCGGCGCGCCCTTGGTGCCCTTTCACCACGCCTGGCCCTACTTCGCCGCCCGCTACGGCCTGCGCCTGATCGTCGAGATCGAGCCATACCCCGGCCGCGAGCCCAGCCCCGCCTACCTGCGCGAGGCCCTGCGGCTGGTGCGCGACAGCGGCGCCAAGACGATCTTCAGCGAGGTTCAGCTCAACCGCCGGCCGGCCGAGGTGCTCGCGGCTGAGGCGGGTGTCGCCCTGTTCGAGTTGGACCCCTTGGGTGGCTTCCCAGGACGGGAGAGCTATCAGGAGATGATGCGCTGGAACGCAGCGGTGCTGCTGGAGGGCCTGCAGTGAGCGTAGGTCCCGCCTCCTCGTCGCGGGACTCCGGTGGCCGTGCCTTGCCTGTGTTGCACGTCCACCAGGTCAGCGTGCGCCTCGGCGAGGTGCCGGTGCTCGACGAGGTGAGCTTCGACCTGGAGGCAGGCCGCTTCCTGGCCATCGTCGGCCCCAACGGCGCGGGCAAGTCCACCTTGGTGAAGGTCATGCTCGGCCTGATCGAGCCGGACAGGGGCCATGCCGCCGTGTTCGGCAGGCATGCGGGCGAGGTACCCGAACGCATCGGCTACGTGCCCCAGCTCAAGACCTTCGACCGCAGCTTCCCTGCCTCGGTGACGGAGCTGGTGGTCTCCGGCCTGCGGCGTACCTGGCCGCTGCGGGTGACCAAGACCGAGCGGGAGGAGGCGACCGGGGCTCTGGCGCTGGTGGGTGCCGGCCGGCTGGCCGGCCGCAGCCTGGCCAAGCTCTCTGGCGGGGAGCTGCAGCGAGCCTTCCTGGCCCGCGCTCTGGTGCGCAGGCCGGCGCTCGTGCTGCTGGACGAGCCGGCCGCAGGGGTCGACTACCTGGCCGAGCACGACCTCTACGACCTGCTGGAGCGTTACCAGGCCGACAACGGCGCCACCGTGGCCATGGTCACCCACGACCTGTCGGCCGCCCGCTACCACGCTGATCGCGTCCTGGTCCTGAACCGCAAGCAACATGGCTTCGGCCCACCCGAAGAGGTGCTGAGCGAACCCTGCCTGCAAGAAGCCTTCGGTCACGTCGGTCACCGCCACGCGGTGGCCTTCTAGACGCGGCATGGACGGTCTGTGGGAGGTCCTCGGCTACGGTTTCATGCAGCGTGCCCTGCTGGCGGGGCTGGCGGTGGCGGCCATGGGCGGCTTGCTCGGCACCTTCATGGTGCAGCGGCGGCTCTCCTTCCTCGGTGACGGCCTGGCCCACGCCGCCTTCGGCGGGATGGGCGTCGGTGCTTTCGTCATCGTCACATCGGGGGCCCTGGCCGCCGGTGGCGGCCTGTTGCGCAACCCCCTATGGATCGCCGTGCCATGCGTCCTGCTCGTCTCCTTGGCGGTGGCCTACGTGCGCCAACGAACCGGCCTCTCGAGCGACACCGCCATCGGCGTGTTCTTCGCCGTTTCGGTGGCTCTCGGCGTGCTCTTCTTCTCGCGCATCCCACCGGACGCCGCCATCGGCGTCAACGTCTTCGACCTGCTCTTCGGCAGCGTGCTCAGTGTCCGCCAGGCTGAGTTGACCGCCATCCTCGTGACGGCCGCCGTCGTGCTGTTGGTGCTGACGCGGACCTGGGGACGGTTGGCCTACGCCTCCTTCGACGAAGAATTGGCGCGCACAGACGGCGTGCACACCGTCCGCCTCGAGTACCTGCTCTTCGCGCTCGCCGGGCTGGCGGTGGCGGTGAGCGCGGTGGTGGTGGGGGTGGTGCTGATGGCCGCCTACCTGATCATCCCGGCGGCCACCGCAAGGCTGTGGTCGCGCACCATCGCCGGCACCAGCGTTCGCGCCGTGGCCATCGGGATGGCCACCACCTTGGCCGGCATGCTGGCTTCCTTCTCCTTCGACGTGCCAAGCGGCAGTGCCGTCATCCTCAGCCAGGCCGTCGTCTTCGCCCTTGCGACCTTGACCCGTCGCAACTAGCTGCGCTGTCGGTGCTTCTGGGCCCGTGATATAACCCAGCCATGTTGGTGCGAAACATGTCGAAGGCGAGCATGACGACGCGTAAGCGCCGCATGTACTTCGTCATCCTGCTCTTCGCATCGGCTGCCTCTGTCGTTTCCCTGATCACCAACCTGCTGGCGCCGGGTGGCGCGCAGCTCAACGTGCTGATCGGCCTTGGGGTGGCGGTGCTCTTCGCCGGCCTCGCCTGGCTGGCCTCCCTGTCGCGCGTGCCCTTGCCCCTGCTCGACCGCACCTTGCTGGTGGCCAGCACCATGGCCGCCCTCGGCGTCCTCGGCTATGGCCTCTACTTCGCCGCCGACCCCGTCGTGGCCCAGGCCTCGGTGCTCGGCACGCTGCTGTGGCTGCCCTTCCTCTTCCTCTTCAGCCACATCATCTTCGAAGGCCGCAGCGTGATGCCGGCTGCCCTGCTGATCTACCTGATGCTGGTGGCGGTGACCCTGCCTTCCTTGTTCACCGAGCAGGGCCTGTTCGGCGAGGGCTACCCCTTCCTGCTACTGCAGGCCTACATGGCCTTCGCGCTGCTTCTGATCGGACTGCGCTTCTTCTCCGGCCTGCAGGAGCGGGCCACCGTCATGGAAGAGACGGCGCAGAACATGCTGGTGCTGGCCAACACCGACGCCTTGACCGGCCTCGCCAACCGTCGGCAGGCCGAGGACCTTCTTGGCAGGGAGCTGGTGCGCGCGGCGCGTTACGGGCGCGGCTTCTCTGTGCTGATGGTGGACCTCGACCACTTCAAGGTGCTCAACGACAACCATGGCCACCAGGCGGGCGACGAGGTGCTGATCGAGCTGTCGAGGCGCCTGCAACGCATGGTGCGTCATAGCGACACCGTCGCCCGTTGGGGCGGTGAGGAGTTCCTGATCCTGGCGCCGGAGACCACCGGCGAGGACGCCATGAAGCTGGCGGAGACCGTGCGGCGCCAGATCGAGGAGCAGCCGCTGGCCGCCGGCCATGCGCTCACGGCCAGCCTTGGCGTGGCCTCCTACCGCGACGGCGACAGCCTGCGCTCGCTCGTAGCCCGCGCCGACGCGGCGCTCTACCTGGCCAAACGGGCCGGCCGCAACCTGATCCGCCGCGAGATCGCCATCCCGCATGACGTTTGACGACGATCGCCTGGCGCCAGGCGCCGCTGAGACCATGCGCCAAGCGGCTCGCCACGAGGTAGCCGCCGCAGATCAGCAGCGCAGGCTGCGTACCTACCTGTCGATGCTCATCCTTGGCGCCCTCGGGGCGGGGGCGGGCCTGGTGGCCGACCGCAGCAGCGCCACGCCATCGGACGCCCTGGCGATGATCTGGGGTTTCACCGCGGTCCTGCTGGTCGGGCTGGCCGTCGCCACCCAGAGCGGACGGCTGAGCATCGCCCGCCTCGAGCAGTTCCTGCTGTTCAGCACAACGGCGCTGAGCATGGGCTCCTTGGCCTACTGGCGGCACCTTTCGCCCGACCCTTCGGCGGCCCAGACCGGTGTGATGGTGACCCTGCACTGGCTACCCATCCTCTTCGTCTTCAGCTTCATCGCCTACCGTGGGCGCCTTGCCCTGACGTACGCCTCGGCGATCCTCGGCCTTGCCGTGCTCATCTCCGCCACCGGCCCGGCCCGCCCCGATTGGGGCAGCCCCTACTTCGCCGGCCTGGCCAACATGGTCCACATCTACCTGGCCTACGCGGTGCTGATCGCCTGCTTGACCTTCTTCTCCGACCTGCGGCAGCGGGCGAGCGCGATGGAGGAGACGGCCCAATCCATGCGCTTGCTGGCCCACACCGATCCCCTCACCGGCTTGGCCAACCGCAGGCAGATGGAGATGCTGCTGCACCGCGAGCTGCAGCGCGCAGCGCGTTACGGCCGCAGCTTCTCGCTGATCATGATGGACCTCGACGCCTTCAAGAGCGTGAACGACAGCCACGGCCACCAGGTCGGCGACCAGGTGCTCATCGACCTGGCTGCGCAGGTTCGGCAGAAGGTGCGCAGCACCGACACGGTCGCTCGCTGGGGCGGCGAGGAGTTCCTCGTGCTGGTGCCGGAGACCGGTCTGGACGAGGCGCTGCGCATGGCCGAAGCCCTGCGCGCGGAGATCGAGACCCAGCGGCTGGCCGGCCAGAGGATGACCGTCAGCCTTGGGGTGGCCAGCTCACGCCCAGGCGACGATGCCATGGCGCTGTTGGCGAGGGCCGACACGGCCCTGTACCTCGCCAAGGAGGAAGGCCGCAACGCCGTGCGTCAGGAGTCAGGCGAGGCAGAGCGGGCCCAGATGGCTTGAGCGCGTTCTAGAAGCCGTGCCGCTCGGCCACGGCGGCCATGCGCTCGGTGACCTCGGGCAGCATGGTGATCTTGTCTGGCCAGGCCCGGTCGAAGCCCTCTTCGGGCAGCTTCGGCGTGGCGTCCACCACCCACACGGGGCCGGCTCCATGGCCGCCTGGCAGCACCTGCAGGTCCCGCTCCGGATCGATGTTGTTGAGCATGGTCCACATGACGTCCTCGAAGTCGCGGGGGTCCGTGTCGTGGTCGAGCACGGCCACCCAGCGCACGCCATGCACGGCCGCCTGCTGCACCGCCCACTCGCCCAGGTGCCGGCCCTGACCGGCACGGTCCTTGCGGGTGGTGATGAACCAGAAGCCGCCGCCGGGTTGGTGCTGATCGGCGATCTCGGCGTGGGCAGGCAACTCGACGGCGTCGCGCAGCGGGCCAGCGATCCAGCCCTCGCCCTCACCGCCAGAAGCCTGTTCCTCGACG
Source organism: uncultured bacterium (assembly GCA_964465355.1). Taxonomy (GTDB): domain Bacteria; phylum Deinococcota; class Deinococci; order Deinococcales; family Trueperaceae; genus JAABTL01. The sequence continues at coordinate 13,700 of CAYXJZ010000060.1, forward strand.
TGCTTGCTCGTGCCGTCCACCACCAGCTTGCTGCCGTAGCTCCAGGCACGGCTGGCGTGGTCGAGCACGTCGATAGGGCCCTTGGCGATCTGCCCATCGCGCCCCGGCATGGCGTTCTGCAGCACCGCGCGCCAGAAGCCCTGGTGGTCGGTCGGTGCGACATCGGCGTCGGTCACCAGCACCACCTTGGCGAACATCATCTGACCGAGGCCAAGCAGCCCGTTGCCCACCTTGTAGGCCTGGCCCGGGTAGCTCTTGCGGATGACCACGTTGACCAGGTTGTGGGCGATGCCGGCCGGCGGCATGTGGTAGTCGACGATCTCCGGCAGCACCAGCTGGGCGGGCACAAGGAAGAGGCGCTCGGTGGCCTCGATGAGGAAGGCGTCTTCCATCGGTGGCCGGCCCACGATGGTGGCCGGATAGATGGCGCCGTGCCGCATGGTCACGGCCGTCACGTGGAAGGCGGGGTAGGGATCCTGCAGGGTGTAGAAGCCGGTGTGGTCGCCGAAGGGGCCCTCCATGGGCCACGGCTCCTTGGGGTCGACGTAGCCCTCCAGGACGATCTCGGCGTCGGCAGGCACCCATAGGTCGACGGTCAAGGCCTTGACCAGATCCACCCGGCGGCGGCGGAGGAAGCCGGTGAGGGAGAACTCGTTGATGCCGGGCACAGGCGGGATGGGGGCGCTGGCGGCGTAGGTGAGCGCCGGGTCGCCGCCCAGGGCCACCGCCACCTGCAGCCGCTTGCCCAGCTTCTCGGCCGAGGCCAGGTGCCTTGCGCCGGTCTTGTGCCGCTGCCAGTGCATGGCGGTGACGTCCTTGCCCATGACCTGCATGCGGTACATGCCGATGTTGACGTCACCATGGATGGGGTCGCGGCTGATGACCAGCGGCAGGGTGATGAAGGGTCCGCCGTCGTCCGGCCAGCAGGTCAGCACCGGCAGGCGGCCAAGGTCCACCTCGTCGCCACGCCATACCACCTCCTGGACCAGGGCCCGACCGCGCGCGCCCAGTCCGCGAAGGCGGCGGGGCGGCAGCGAGGCAAGGTCGCGCAGCTTCGGCAGGTTGGAGGCCAGGCCAGGCAGGCCGCCGCCCAGCCGCAGGTCGAGCAGCTTGCGCATCCGCTCGCTCAACTGGTCCAAGTCGTCGAGCCCGAGGGCCATGGCCATGCGCTTGCGCGTGCCGTAGGTGTTGATGAGCAGCGGGAAGGCCTTGCCGTCCACGTCTTCGAACAGCAGAGCCGGGCCGCCGTTCTTCACCGCCCGGTCGGCCAAGGCGGTGATCTCGAGATCGGCGGACACACGCTCCTTGACGCGGACGAGCTCGCCGGCCTGCTCTAGTTGGGCGACGAAGCTTCTGAGGTCGGGCATGGGGCCATGCTAACGGGGGGAGAGGGATGCAGCCGTGTGGCCAGTTCCTGCCTGAGCCGCTCCAGGCCGTCGCCGGTGCGGGCGGAGACCACGCAAGCCTGGTCGAAGCGCTGTACCAGCTCCTCCAGCACCCGCGTGTCGGCGGTATCTGCCTTGTTCAGCACCACGCGCCGCGGCCGCTCCACCTTGAGGTCGTCGAGGATGCGGTCCACCGCCGCCGCGCGGTCGGGGGCGCCGGGGGCCGATGCGTCGAGCACGTGCAGCAGCAGGTCGGCGTCGTGCAACTCCTCCAGCGTGGCGCGAAAGGCGTTGACCAGCTCGTCCGGCAGGTCGCGGATGAAGCCGACGGTGTCGGTGTAGACCACCTTGGCGCCCCAGTCACCCAGCCCGGGCAACCAGCCCTCGCGGCTGGTGGGGCGCAGGGTCGCGAAGAGGGCGTCCTTGGACAGCACGTCGCTCTTGGCCAGGAGGTTGAACAGGGTGCTCTTGCCTGCGTTGGTGTAGCCCACCAGGGCGATGACAGGGACGGCCCCTTGGGTGCGGGCCTTGCGCGTCTCGCTGCGGCGACGCGAGATGTCGTCGACGGCCGCTTCCAACGCCGTGATGCGGGTGCGGATGCGGCGCCGGTCGACCTCCAGCTTGGTCTCGCCGGGTCCGCGGGTGCCGATGCCGCCGCCGAGGCGGGACATGGCCTTGCCGCGGCCGGCCAGGCGCGGCAGCTGGTACTGCAGCTGGGCCAGCTCGACCTGCACCTGCGCCTCGCGGCCACGGGCGTTCTGGGCGAAGATGTCGAGGATCACCTGGGTGCGGTCGAGTACCTTGAGGCTGGTGGCCTTGTCCAACTCACGCGTCTGGGCGGGGCTGAGCTCGCGGTCGAAGACCAGCAGGTCGGCGTTCTCGTGGTACGCAGCCGACACCAGCTCGTCGAGCTTGCCGCGCCCAACCAGCGTGCGAGGGTCCACGGAGCTGCGCCGTTGCAGGCTGCGGTGGGCGATGGTGCCGCCTGCACTGCGCACCAGCTCGGCCAGCTCATCGAGGCGCGCGGTGGCTTCCGCCTCGCCTTCGCCGGTGTCCAGCCCTACGATCACGGCGCGTTCCTCGGAGCCACGGCGTACCTCGCGTGCGCTCCACGACCGCGCCAGTTCCTCTTCCAGCGCGTGGATGCGGCCCAAGGCGTCATCGCGCTCCAACTGCGCCATCTCCACCGGCGGGTCGATCAGCCAGTCCTCCTCCTCTGAGGTGGGCGGTGCCACCGTGGCCAGGTGGGCTGCACCAAGCACCACGTCGCCGCGGGCGTTGGTGGACACGTCCACCGCCACCATCAGGTCGAGGCGCTGCAGGAAGAGGGCGGTGAGGTCGGCGCCAGATAGACCGCCCGGCTTGAGGTGCACATGGGCCAGGCGCAGACCGGCGAGCCGTGCCTCTGCCTCACCCGAGACCGGCGGCATGGGGGTGTCGGCCGCGTCGCCTGCCGCCACCGTGAGCACCCGGCCGCGCCGGTCGATGAGCACGGAGACGGGCCTGCCGATCTCCAGCGCCAGCTCGCCCATGGCGCGGGCCAACTCGGCGTTCAGCGCCTGCGTAGGCGGCACGCGGCGGCGATAGAGGTTGGAGAGTCGCTTGACTTGGTTGGTCTTGAGACCTGAGAGCTTGCCATGAACCTTGTCGATGCATGCACGATACCACGGGGTCCTCGGCCCATCCGGTCTGCGGGGGCACGTGGTAGCGTCCCGGCGTGCCGGCTCTGCTGCGCTTGATCCTGTGCTGCACGTTGTTCGTCCAGGCGACGGCCCTCGCCCATGGCGCTGCGGTCGCCCTGCGGCGTGACGGCGCCCTGAGCTCGGTGGCGGTGGATGACCTGGCCATGGCCTTGGGTGCCCCCTTCTCCATGGACGCCGACGGCCGCGGCTTCACCCTGCGCGCTCAGGACGGCGTGCTGACGGCCTTCCTCGACCGACCCGACGTGCTGTGGCAGGCCCGTGGCGCCGCCGCACCGCAGGAGGTGGCTGGCGCCCTGCCGCTGCGACGACTGCAGGGCCGCTGGTTCCTGCCAGAGGACCTGCTCGGCCTGCTTGGCGCCGAGTTGCGCGACGGCTTGCTGTGGCTGCCGGACGGCAGCAGCCGGCCCACCGTGTTGCTGGCCGATCCTCTGCCACCGGCGGAGCGCACCGAGCTGGTGCCGCTCGGCCCTGGCGTGGAGGGCCTGCGTCTCTATGCCCCCGGCGCTGCCGGCCCCGAGGCCGTGAGCCTGCTGGCGATGGACCTCGGTCTGCTGCCGCTCGCCTTCCCCGAACAGCGAGAGGCCTGGGACCCGGTCCTGCGCGAGCTGCGCGCCGAGAAGGCGTTGCTGCTGGTGGTCACGGCGGTGGCGGAGGCCGCCTGGCAACCCGCCGTCTTCGTCATCCAGGACGGCCGCGAGACGCTGCTCACGGCACCGCTGGCGGTGCAGGTGCTGGAGGGCGATCCGGCCAGCGTCGGCCCCCAGTCACCGGTGGTGGCGGTGGCCTTCCTGCCTGCAGACATCGACCTGCGCAGACCCTTGGCGCTGCGCTGGGCGGGGGCCACGGGGAGTTGGACTTTGCGGCGGTAGCATGGGGCATCATCGGTGGGCCGCGGGACGGCCGCCGAAGCGGAGGTTCTCCCATGCCCGTCGTCATCGTCAGCGCCGCCCGCACCCCCGTCGGCGCCCTGCAAGGCGCCTTGGCCTCCCTGCCCGCTCCGCGTCTTGGCGCCGCGGCCATCGAGGCTGCCTTGCGCCGGGCCGGGGAAGGCGCCGCAGCCGACGTGGAGCAGGTGTACATGGGCCAGGTGCTGACGGCCGGCGTCGGCCAGGCGCCTGCCCGTCAGGCAGCCCTCGGCGCCGGCCTGGCGGACGGCGTGCCTGCCGTCACGATCAACAAGATGTGCGGCAGCGGCATGGAGGCCGTCATCCAGGCTGCGCGCGCCATCGCGCTTGGCGAGGCGAGGGCGGTGGTGGCCGGCGGCATGGAGTCCATGTCGGGCGCGCCCTACCTCCTGCCAGGGGCCAGGGCCGGCCTGCGCCTCGGCGACGCCAAGGTGGTCGACCACCTCATGCACGACGGCCTCATCGACGCCTATGACGGTGGCGCCATGGGTGTCCACGCCGAGGCATGCGCCCGCGAGTACGCCTTCGGCAGGGAAGAGCAGGACGAGTTCGCCGCCCGCTCCTACCGAAGGGCGCAGCAGGCCACCGCCGAAGGCTGGGCGGCGCGGGAGATCGCGCCGGTGGAGGTGCATGGTCGTCGGGGCGCGGTGACCATGGTGGAGGCCGACGAGGGGCCGGCCAAGGTGGACTTCGACAAGCTGCCCACCCTGCGGCCCGCCTTCGATCCCCATGGCACCATCACAGCCGCCAACGCCTCCACCATCAACGACGGTGCGGCTGCCCTGCTGCTGGCCGACGAGGACCTCGCCCGCGAGCGCGGCTGGAGGCCCCTGGCCAGGCTGGTGGGCCAGGCCGTCTTCGCCAAGAAACCCTCCGAGTTCGCCACCGCCCCCATCGGCGCCATGGAGCGTCTGTTCCAGCGCAGCGGCTGGACGGCCGACGAGGTCGACCTCTTCGAGGTCAACGAGGCCTTCTCCGTGGTGCCCATGGCCGTCATGTGGCACTTCGGCGTGGAAGCTGAACGGATGAACGTGCTCGGTGGCGCGGTGGCCTTGGGGCACCCCATCGGTGCATCTGGTGCCCGCATCGTCGTCACGCTGCTCAACGCCATGGCCTTGCGGGGAGGCAGGCGCGGCGTGGCCGCCGTCTGCATCGGCGGCGGTGAGGCCTTGGCTGTGGCGGTGGAGACGCTCTAGCCGCCCGCCGGGCGCGGGCTCAGCGGGGTTCGACCTCGGGCATGCGACCGCGCTGCACGGCCTCGGCCACCACCTTGGGCAGTCCCCACGCCACGATGTCGAAGGCCACGGCGGCGAAGTCGTACTCGATCTTGTCCATGCGCACGTCCACCTCTTGATCGTTGATGGTGAGGTAGCAGACGTCGGCGCCGGGCTCGCCGTTCAGTGAAAGGCCGACCGAGCCGGGGTTGAGGGCCCAACCGATGCCGGCCACCTTGCGGAAGTAGGGCACGTGGCTGCCGCCCACCGCCAGCACGTTGGCGCGGTGGCGCTGCAGCAGCTTGGTGAGGCTCTGCGGGTCCTGCTGCAGGTTGGTGCGGGCGCCGGGGTCCTCTGCGCTGCCGTGGAACACCCGCAGGCGGCCGACCGAGGTCTCTATGCGCCGCTGCACCGGCAGGCCGCGCAGCCACTCGACGTGCTTGGGGTCGATGACGCCGCGGGTCCACTCGATGGTCTGGTCGGCCACGCCGGCGCGTCCACCGCGCTTGGCGAAGTCGAAGGCGATGCGCTCGTCCGCCTCGCCGAGGCAGCACATCACGTTGGATTCACGGAGCAGGGAGATCGTCTCGTTGGGGGTGGGACCGTAGCCCACGATGTCGCCCAAGCAGATGATGGTGCTGGCGTTGGCCTGCTTGAGGGCCCCCAGCGCGGCCTCCAGCGCCAGGACGTTGGCGTGCACGTCCGAGATGATGCCGATGACCACGGATTCAGTCTACCATCGACGCCGAAGCCGGCGGCAGCTGCCCCATGGCGAGCGGGGCGTGGCGACCAAGGAAGGCCTCGACGGCCAAGCGGAAGACCTCCGGGCATTCCTCATGCGGCAGGTGGCCGCAGCCCTCCAAGTTCACGAGTTCGACGCCGCCGCTGGCGCTGCTCAAGCGGTCGGCCAGCGCCTGGCTGGCCTCGGGTGGCACCACCGTGTCCTGGGCGCCGGTCACGAGCAACACCGGCTGGCGCACCGTCGCCACGCGGTTGCCCAGCAAAGGCGCCCTGCTGGTCTTGACCTGTTCCCACAGGGCATGGTCCCAATCCAGCACCCGCATCGGCCGCTGCACCACGTCAAGGACCTCTGCATCGATGCGGCTGCTGTCGTACCAGGAGGAGCGCAGCAGGTCGAGGCCGGGCTGCT
>CAYXJZ010000061.1:0-19771 GCA_964465355.1 uncultured bacterium
CGCGAGCTGTTGGAGGGCATGACCATGGCCCAACAGCCCGACATCCAGACCATGGACCAGACCATGGTCATGACCACCTACCAGGGTGGCGAGTTCAGCGCCACCACCCGCACCCTGATCGACTACGTGAACCGCCGTGCGGTCATCCTCTCCGAGCTGCCGGGCGGCATCAGCAGCCGCATGGTGCACAAGGACGGCGCCACCACCATGAGCATGGCCGGCCTGCCCATCTCCATCCCGGCACCGCCCGAGATGGCCTCCACCTTCGACAACCTCTTCGACCCCGCCCAGAACATGCTCGACCAGGACGCCACCGCCGTCTACGACGGGGTGGTCAGCTACGGCGAACTGGTCACCGGCCAGCAGGTGACCTACACGGGGCGCTACGAGGTCATGGGCAGCACCCAGGACACGGTGGTCCGCTTCCTCTTCGACGACGCCGACCAGTACATCGCGCAGGTGGTGGAGATGGAGCCGGGGCAGTGGCTGGTCAGCGTCTTCGACGACGGCGTCAGCGACATCCACACCCTGGCCGGGCGCAACGCCACCATGTACATCTGGGATGGCCAGACGGCCAGCCTCTACGCCGAGATGCGCTTCGAGGACGTGCGGCTGAACGAGCCTTTGGACGAGAGCCTGTTCGACTAGCGCTTGCCCGCCGACCGGCGCTGCTCAGGCCCTACTTCGCCGGCAGCGAACGCGCCGCCTGCTCGATGGCGGCCCTGATCGCGTTGCGCACCGCGTAGTCGACGATGGTCGTGCCGGTCCGGCCAACGCGGAGGTTGGTCATGACGCTGGCGACGTCGACCGAGACGTTGCTCTGCGAGACGTGCGAGACGCCCCTGCCGATGGCCATGATCTCGGCGGTGTCGGTGTCGACGAACCTGATCTCGACCGAGACCCTGACCGTGACCGTCTCGGCCGTGCCCCCGAACACGCCGAGGACCCGCCCACCGCCACCGGTCGTCTGGACGCCGAACTCCGAGACGCTGCCGAGGACCAGCAGCTCAGCGCCCTCGATGCGGCCCACCGCCGCCGCGGTGGCGGGGTTCACCCGTCCAGACTGCGCTAGGTCCTGCTCGAAGAGGACCTTGTCGATCTCGGCGCGTTCGGTGATGCGGAACTGCTGACTCTCGTAGGCCTCGGCGATGAAGATGTCAGCCACACCCGAGCCGAGCTCGCGGAAGAACTCCTCGCCCTCCTGCGACAGGTCGACCGACCCCACCCGCACGCTCCCTGCGCCGACGGTGAAGCTGGGCACGGCGATGATGTAACGCTGGTCGCGCGGCACGGGTCGGAGGTCGAACTCGTCGAGACGCGGGCCGGTGTCGTTCGCCTGAGTGGTCGGCGCACAGGCGGCGAGCAGGAGGAGCGCCACGAGCGTGGCGGGGGACAGGTGCTTCACGTAGGGCAACATAGCCTGGCCATCGGTGAGAAGCCGTCTCACGATCACCCCGTCAGGATGACGACGATGAGACGGTGATGCGGCTTTCGATCTGACGAGGGTCTCGGTTTCGATCAGCCGACCGTGTCGTTTTCAGATAGACGACCCATAACCTTTCAATCAGACACCCCCATGGGTTACGATCAGCCGATGGCTACACCACCAGTGACGCCTCGGATCGCCGAAGCCCGCGTGCTGGCGTCCCTGGCGGACAGCCCTGTCGTGCTCATCCACGGCCCGCGTCAATGCGGCAAGACGACGCTGGCCCAGAGCATCGGGCAGCCCAAGGGCTACGACTACTTCAGTTTCGACGACGACCTCGTCCGCCAAGGCGCCGAGAGCGATCCCATCGGCTTCGTCGCCGATCTCCCTGAACGCGCCATCCTCGACGAGGTGCAGCGCGTACCGCATCTGTTCACCACGCTCAAGCTGGCGGTGGACCGGGACCGCAGGGCAGGGCGCTTCCTGCTCACGGGCTCGACCAACCTGCTGCTCCTGCCGCAGCTCGCGGACTCCCTTGCCGGGCGCATGGAGACCGTCCGTCTCCACCCCTTCGCCCAATGCGAGATCGAAGGTCGCCCCCCCGCCTTCCTGGCCGAGCTGTTCGAGGCTGACTTCCCCATCCGCCGTAGCGAGCGGCTGGGCCGCCGGCTGGTGGAGAGGGTCGTCGCGGGTGGCTACCCGGCTGCGTTGGCACGCCAGAGTCAGCACCGCCGGGCCGCCTGGTACCGGGAATACATGGGCGCGATGGTGCAGAGGGACGCGCGCGACATCGCCCGCATCGCCTCCCTCGATGCCCTCCCCCGGCTGCTCACGCTGGCAGCAGCACAGACCGCGCAACTGCTCAACGTGAGCGACCTGGCGGGATCCTTCCAACTGAGCCGGCCCACCATCCGCAGCTACCTGACGTTGCTGGGGCAGTTGTTCCTGGTCGACGAGCTACCTCCTTGGCACAGCAACCGGCTGAGCCGTCTGATCAAGACCCCCAAGCTGCACATCGGCGACACAGGCTTGGCCACCGCCCTCATGGGCCTTGATGCCGAAGGGCTCTGGGAGGACCGCAAGACCTACGGCCATCTGCTGGAGACCTTCGTCTACCAGGAGCTGCGTCGTCAGGCCAGTGGGCGCGAGGACGAGCTGCACTTCCACCATTACCGTGACAAGGATGGCTACGAGGTCGACGTGGTGCTGGAAGCCGGTGGCAGGCGGATCGCCGGGGTCGAGGTGAAGGCGTCAGCCACCGTCAGGCAGGCGGACTTCCGCGGGTTACGCAGGCTGGCGGCCGCGGTCGGCGGGAGCTTCGCGGCTGGGGTGGTGCTGTACGACGGCGAGACAACGGTCGGCTTCGGCGAAGGGATGTACGCCGTGCCGATCGGTCGGCTGTGGGCACACCGCTGAGCCTTCGACGTCCCCGTCTCCCGCCTCCAGGCGACGCCCCTCCCCCGCAGCACGCGCGATGATGTCGCTCAGGAGGTGCCCATGAGTGAGGTCCTGAGGTTGAGCGATGAGGAATGGCGCCTGCGCCTGACCCCAGAGGAGTTCCAGGTGCTCAGGCAGCACGGCACCGAGCGCCCTTGGGAAGGCTGCTTCCTAGGCACCAAGGATCCAGGCACCTACGTCTGCGCGGCCTGCGGCAACCCGCTGTTCGCCTCGGGCGAGAAGTTCGAGTCGGGCACCGGCTGGCCGTCGTTCACGCAGCCGGTTGGCGAGACCTCGGTGAGCGAGATCCAGGACCGCAGCTTCGGCATGCTCCGCACCGAGGTGCGCTGCGCCCGCTGCGACAGCCATCTCGGCCACGTCTTCCCCGACGGGCCACCGCCCACCGGCCTTCGCTACTGCATGAACTCGGTGGCCATGAAGCACGTGCCGGAAGGGCAGGCCATCGAGTTGGTGCAGGCCTGATGGCCTCGGACGGCGCCGGGAAGCAGGCCGCATGACCGCCACCTCGCTGGCCGAGCTGGAGGCCATCCGCGCCGAGTGCAGGACCATGGTCCTACGCCGTGCCGGCTGGTCAGGCGCTGCGGCGGTGCTGCCCATCCCTGCTGCCGACATCGGTGTCGACCTGGGCCTCTTCCTCAACCTCATCCCGGCCATCAACCGCCGGTTCGGCCTGTCGCCCGAACAGATCGACGGCCTCGACCCCAAGGCCAAGGAGCTGATCCTGCTGAGCCTGACCAGCGTCGGCAGCCAGATGGTGGGCAACGCGCACGTCGAGGACTGCTACCGGGTGGCGCGCAGGGCCATGGAGGCGCGCGCATCGCTCCCGGCCTTGGCGGTCGGGGCAGCCTAGGCCGTAGCCTTGGGTCCTAGCCAGCCGAGGAGGGCCATCTTGCCGAAGAAGAGCAAGGCCACACAGAGCAGCGAGGTGAAGCTGGGGGAGCACGTCCAGTACCACAAGGACGGCAGCGTCTGGGCCAGGGGCCCCACCCTGGACGGGGTGGCCACCGGCTACTGGGAATGGTTCAGGCTGGACGGCAGCAAGATGCGCTCAGGCCACTTCGAGGACGGTGAGCCCACCGGCACCTGGACCACCTACGACAAGCAGGGCCAGGTCTACAAGGTCACCACCAAGAAGCCCAAGCCGGGCTGAGCCCGCGGCGCAGGCGACGATGCTCGAAGCACCGCGGCCCACCTGAGCTAGACCGAAGCGAGCCGGCCGCTGACGAGTGGTCGGCCATCGACGCCAACCCAGAGCAGCTAGGCGAAGGCCAAGCGCCCCCGCCAGCCGGACCACACGGGCCTCCATCCTGGGGGAACCATGGTCCCCCACCGCTGGTGGCACACCCCCGGCCCCTGGACGGCGCGCCTCGAACCACCCAAGGCGGAAGGCGCGCCCGGCTGGCTGCCTGCATGGGGCGCCCTGCTGGCAGGTGGCGAGATCGACATGCCGCTGCCGGGTGGGGAGCGGTCCGAGGCCATGGCCCATCGGACCAGGCCGGCACGCCCCCGCCAGATGCGGCTGGCCTCGGTGGAGGCCGCGCTGCTGTGGTCGCGGGAGCAGTTGCGTGAGGCGCAGCCTGGCTGGACGATCAGCCTGTTGGCCGGCCGACCGCCGCGGCTGCTCTGGCGAGCGCGGAGCGAACTGGCGCTGCGCGAGATCGCGCGCGAGATGGCGGGTTGGCTGGGGGAGCCCGACCCGTCTGGGGACAGGTCCCCTCCATCGCCTCCGTCCCCGCCGGCCTTGGCCGATGCGTCGGCGGCAGCCTCCGTCGATCCGGCCCTCAGCCCCGCCCAGCGGCGGGTGGTGGACCACGACGGCAGCCGGGCCGTGGTGGTGGCGGTGGCCGGCGCAGGGAAGACGACCACCATGGTCGCCAGGGTGCGCCACCGGGTGCACGCCGGCCTCAGCGACCCGGCAAGGCTGCTGATGGTCAGCTTCTCGCGCGCAGCGGTCAGCGCCCTGCTCGGCAAGCTGGCCACCGACCCGGCACTGGCCGCGGTGGACGTGCGCACCTTCCACAGCCTGGCGCACCTGCTCCTGCGTACGCGAAAGCGGCTTGGGCAGCCGAGTGCCCCAACCGCCTGGCCTTCGCCATCGGCCGCCCGTCCCGGCCGTGGCCCACCGCCCGAGCAGGTGGTCGAGGCCGTCGTTCGCGCCGCCAGGCGCGAGGCCGAGGCCAACGACCCCGACCTGGCCGAGGTCTGGCGCGACGCCGACCTGGCGGCCTTCAGCGGCTACCGTGGCCGCTCCCTCGCCAGGCTGGAGCTGCCCGGCCTCGGCCCGGCGGCCACCCGACCGCTGGCCCTCCCAACCGGCGCCATGGCCCAGGCCCGTCCCTTGGCGCCCGACCCCGACCACCCCGACCATCCCCGGCTGCTGGAGGCCTTCGAGCGCAAGCGCAGCGAACTGGGCTGGCTCGACCACGACCAGTCGCTGGTCGAGGCCTGGTTGGCGCTGCATGGGGAGCCGCCACTGCTGGCCTGGGCCAGGCAGCGCTGGCGGTCCGCCGTCGTCGACGAGGCCCAGGACCTCAACGCCGTGCAACTCGCCATCCTCGAGCTGATCATGGAGGGTCGCTCCGACGTGGTGCTGGTGGGCGATGACGCCCAGAGCATCTACGGCTTCCGCGGCGCCAGTCCCGGTCTGCTGCATGCCTTCGCTCAGCGCCATGGGGCCGCGCTGCTGGTGCTCGACCGCTGCTTCCGCAGCCGGGCAGAGCCCCTGGCGGCGGCCGCCAGCCTGGTGGCCGACGGACCTGCGCGGCCACGCGCCGTCCGCGGCCTCGGCGGTCGGCTGGTCCTCGATGAGGCCGTCGGCCCCACCGGCGAGGCCGAGCGGCTGGTGGCACGGCTGCAGGAGCACCGAGCCGGCGGCCTGCCTTGGTGCGAGCAGGCCGTGCTGGTGCGCCGCTTCGACCAGACCCCGGCCATCGAGCGAGCTGCCGGCCTGGCCGATGTCCCGCTGTTGCTGCAGGGGACGCCGCCGCTGGCCCGCCAGCCTGCGGTGCTGGATGCCTGGGCGGGCCTGCTGTTGGCCACCGGCCTCGGCCTGGGCGCCATGAGGCCGGCCGCCCGCGAACGCCTGTGGCGGCGTTGGCTGGTGGGTCCCGCAGCCCTGCCAAGGTCGGCCGCGCTGGCCGCCGCCCACCGCTTGGCCGCCCAGGAGCCACTGCCCGGCGCCGAGGCTTGGAAGCTCGCCGCCCCGCGCGGCGCCGACGCCGGCATCGGCGAGCGTCTGCAGCAGATCGGCGCCACCGCCATGCATGACCTGGGCAGCGCCCTGCTGGCTGCCGGCAGCGACCCACGGCGCTGGCCCGCCAGGCCGGCGGCCGCGCTGCTCGCTCATCTGGATCTGATGCGCGCCACGTTGGTGGAGGCACAGCCGGGGCCACCCGACCTCGAGCTGGCCCTGCGTGCCTACCGAGCCTCGCTGCGTGGCCCAGCCGAGGACGAGGCCGTCGTCCTGACCAGCGTGCACCGCGCCAAGGGACTCGAGTGGACCGTGGTGCACGTGCCCGGCATGAACGCCGGCATCTTCCCCACCGGCGACGACCCCGAGGAGGGCCGCCTCGCCTACGTGGCCTGGACAAGGGCGCGCGACGTGCTCCACCTCTACCGCGACCGCCTTGCGCCGCCCTCGCCCTTCCTGGCTCGCGGCGGCGTGCGGGAACTGCTCGACCTGCAACGCGACCTTGGCTGGCTGCGCACGCTGCCACCGGCCGAGCCGCCGCTGGCGGCCCGCTGGGCATGGCAGGAGGCAGAGCAGCGGCTGGGCGTTCAGCGCGAGCGGTAGAAGCCCTCCCAGGCGAGGCAGCGCGGGGCGGGGATGTCCGTGACCGACCATGCATCGTCCAGCCAGAGGGTGGGGACGCCGCGGGCGGTCCGCTGCGCAGCTGGCCAGTCGGCGAGCCCTTCAGCGGCGTCGCCCTCCCCCCTGGCGAATGCCGCCCATGCCGCCATCATCCGGTCGGACACGGCACGGTCGGCCATGCTGAACCCGTCTGTGAAGCGCCCCGTGCCGAAGACGTAGGGCAGCTCCACGGCGTGGCAGGCCCGCTCATGACAGAGGTCGCCCCCCGTCATGCCGCCGACGTACTGCGGGACGTGCACGAAGCGGTAGTGGTAGCCCACCTCGGCCGCCGTGGCAGCCAACTCGGCCGGGCACATGAACATGTAGTCGCCGACACCGTCCAGCATGGCCGCCGCGGTGTCGGGGGCGCCCACCATGTAGTTCAGCTGGATCACCCTCGCTGGGCCGGTGCCGAGCAGCAGGTCGAGCACCATCTCGGCCATGATGGGGCTGAGGTCGTCCGTGGCCAGCATGTTGAAGAAGGAGAAGGCCTCGTCTGCGTTGTTGCCGATGATGACGGGCTTGCCGCCGCTGCCGTCGAGCGCTGCTGTCAAGGGCTGCCGGGCGATGACCACCCCATCCACCACCGGCATCCAGGACAGCAGGGCGTTGCTGCCGTAGGCCACCAGGTTCAGCAGATCCAGTTCCGGCGCCTGGGCCGCCTGGATCTCCTCCACCGTCTTCGAGAGCAGGCAGGCCCTTCGGTCGAAGGTGATGAGGCAGTCGAGGTTGCCGAGCAGACGCTCGGCTTGCTGCTGCGCTTCCGCCATGGTGTGGATGCCCACCCCTGCCGGGTTGGACTCGATGATCGCGCGCTGGAAGAGGGGGGCGCTGTCAGGCGCACCGAAGAGGTGGACCGCCACCGAGATGCCGCCCGCGCTCTCCCCCACCAAGGTGACCTGACCGGGATCGCCACCGAAGACGGCGATGTTGTCCTGCACCCAGCGCAACGCCAGTTGCTGGTCCAGGATGCCTTGGTTGCCCGCTGCGTCGGCCACGCCTGCCAGGAAGCCGAAGGCGCCGAGGCGGTAGTTCATGCTGACCACCACCAGGTCGTGCTCGGCGGCCAGGAAGCGGCCGTCGAGGTTGTACCAGTCGACGTCCGCTGCCGCCAGTGCGTCGGTGGCGTTGCCCACGAGGAAACCGCCGCCGTGCACGAACACGAGCACCGGCCGGGGGCCGGACGCAGGCTGGAACGGCGCCCAGACGTTGATGACCAGGCAGTCCTCGCTCTCCATCCCCGCCCCGCCGCCTTCTCCCAAGGCCACCTGCGGGCAGGAAGCCCCGGTCCGGGTGGCTCGCAAGACCCCAGCCCATGGACGGCGGGGGACGGGCGGCTGGAAGCGCCCATCGCCACCGGTGTTCTCGCCGTAGGGGATGCCGAGGTAGGCGGCGACCTGCCCCGATCCCGCCTCCACCAAGCCGCCGCACAGCAAGCCGCCGGTCGTGAGGACCAGGGTGGCCTCGCAGTCGATAGCGGCTGACTGCGCCTTGGCCGTGCATGCCAGCAACAGCATCGCCATGATCGCCACCCGCACCGTCGTCGCGGTTGCCATGCCAGACGATAGCGCGCGACCCATCGGGAACCAAAGCCGACAGTCGGGCACCAAAGGCCTTGACAACCCCACCACCTATGGGGTTCACTAGTCGAGTAATGAACCCACTGGCCAAGCCCACCCCCACCCGAGGACGGTGCCATGTTCGACGGCCGTGACCCCATCTACCGTCAGATCGCCGACCAGATCCGCCAGGACGTGGTCGCAGGCGATCTCCTGGAGGACGAACAGGTGATGTCCACCACCCAGTACGCCAGCACCTTCCGCATCAACCCAGCCACCGCGGCCAAGGCCTTCGCCGAGCTGGTCGACGAGGGCGTGCTCTACAAGAAGCGCGGCCTCGGCATGTTCGTCGCCCCCGGCGCCCGCGGGCGCCTGCTGGAACAGCGACGCAAGCGCTTCTTCGACGAGGTGCTGAACCCGGTCCTCGAAGAGGCCCGCCGCATCGGCATCCCCGTCGAACAGCTGATCGAACACCTACGGCACGTGCCCAGCCACACCACCGACGAGGACAAGCGATGACGACCCCCTTCAGCCTGCAACTCCAAGACCTCAGCGTGCGCTACCGCGCCGTCACCGCCGTCGACCGGCTCAGCTTCGAGGCGCCAGCCGGCACCATCACCGGCCTGCTCGGCCGCAACGGCTCCGGCAAGACCAGCCTGCTCTCGGTGGCCGCCGCCTTCCGCAGGCCCTCCGGCGGACGGGTGCTGGTCAACGGCCAGGAACCCTTCGAGAACGCCGAGGTCATGGCGGGCATCTCCTTGGTCCGCGAAGGCGGCGATCTGCCGGAGATGCGTGTGGGCGATGTGCTTCGCTACATGGCCGACACCCGTTCCAGCTGGGACGCCGACCTGGCTGGACGCCTGCTGGAGCGCTTCCGGCTCCCCGTCAAGCGCAGCGCCCAGGCCCTCTCCCGCGGCCAGCGCTCCGCGGTCGGTGCGATCATCGGCCTGGCCTCGCGCGCGCCGCTGACGATGTTCGACGAGGTCTACCTCGGCATGGACGCGCCCACCCGGCAGGCCTTCTACGAAGAGATGCTGCAGGACTACATGGCGCACCCGCGCACCATCGTGCTCTCCAGCCACCTCATCGAGGAGGTCGAGCGCCTCTTCGAGCAGGTGGTCATCATCGACGACGGCCGCCTGCTGCTGCAGGACGAGGCAGACGCCTTGCGCGAGCGCGGCGTCACCGTCACCGGCCCCCATGCGACGGCCGAGGCCTTCACCAAGCACTACCAGGTGCTGCGCAGCCGCCGCCTCGGCGGCACCAGCGAGATCACCATCTTCGGCGCCTTGGACGACGAAGCCACGGCGAGCGCCCGCGAACTGGGCCTCGAGCTGGGCCGGGTGGCGATCCAGGACCTCTTCATCCATCTGACCGACCACCGGAAGGAAGCCCGATGACCTCCAGCCACGCCAACCTCGCCCCTCAGCCCACCCCCACCTGGATCGCGGCTCGTTGGATGCTGCGGATCATGGGCACCAGCGGCATCTGGTTCCTCGGCATCGCCCTGGTCGTGCAGACGACCGTCTACCTCGTCCTCCGTGCCGCCGGCGTGCAGATGGAAGGCAGCCTCTGGAGCGGCTTCGTCAACAACGGTCCCGGCTGGTTCCTGTTCTCCATGGCCATCATGCTCACGACCAGCATCCTGGCCCCGCACGTCAGCCAAGGGATGACCCGGCGCAGCTTCTCCCACGGTCAGAGCCTGGCCCTGGCGATCAGCTCAGCGGCCCTGGCTGCCTGGGTGCTCGTCCTGTTGGCCTACGAGACGGCCTTCTACGGCTCGGTGGGCTGGACCCAGACCTTCAACCAAGGCCACCTCGTCGACCACGACGCCGCCTTCCCCCTCCAGTTCCTCAACTACCTGGTCCTCTACGTCTTCTACGGCTACATGGGCGCCTTGGTCGGCGTCGTCTACTACCGGGTCGGCGGCCTGTGGGGGACGGCGGCGCTGCCTCTGACCACCATCGTGCCCCTCGGCCTGATCTACCTCCTGCTGTTCACCAGCGGTTCGACGACCCTCTCCGTTGCCGTCTGGTTCGGCCCGGACGGGCTGCCATCGATCGGCCGCCTGGCCATCGCGGTGACACTCATCGCCGTCTTGGCGCTGGCCAGGCACCTGCTGCTGCGCGGTGTCCCCATCCGCGGCAAGCAGGCCTAGGGGCCACCGGCTCGCTTCGGTGATCCAATCGGGCTACGCCCCCCATCGACGCAACGACGCAGCCTGAACGCGAAGCCCACGCGGTAGACTCGACGGGCGCGCCCAACGGCCGTCCCAAACTCCGGCCCGCGCGCTGGAGGACGCTCTTGCGACCGATCAGCCTCGAGGATGTCCAGGCCCAGCTGGATCTGCGCCTAGGCCAACCCATCTACCTGCACCTGGAGACCACAACGGGCTCCTACACCGCCCTCGGCCCGGAGAAGAAGCCGCCGGTCATCGCCTTCGTGCGCAACACCCAGGTCACGTACCAGCGCGGCAGGGTCACCGGCACCGGCCCCTACCGCGTCGGACTCAAGCTGGACGGCGGCTGGGTCTACGCCGACGGGCTCACCGACTTCGAGATCAACGAGCGCGACGAACTCCTGCTGGCCGGCCACGACCCTGACGGACAGCTCACGGTGGCGCTCCAGCTCAGCGCCAGCCCCTTCCGGGAGGCCTGAGCCGCCATGACCACCCCTAGCAGCCAACCGGCAGCCGAAGCCCAACCCGCCTTCCATGGCGAAGCCTTCGATCCCGGCAGCGAGCGCGGCCTCCTCGTGGTCCTGCCTCACCCCGACGACGAGTCCTTCTCCTCCGGCGGCACCATGGCCCGCTGCAGCGACGCCGGCGTGCCGGTGACCTTCCTCTGCGGCACCTACGGCAACATGGGGCGCCGCATGGGGCTGCCCGCCTTCGCCACCCGCGAGTCGCTGCGCGACATCCGTGAGGTGGAACTGGCAGACGCCTGCGCCCTGCTTGGTGCCGAGGTGCGGCAGATGGGTCTGCTGGACAAGTGCGTGGAGTTCGAGGACCCGCAGGAGGTGGCAGGGCGGATCCGCGACGTGATCCTCGAGCTGTCTCCCAGCAGCGTCATCACCTTCTACCCCGGCTACGCCACCCATCCCGATCACGATGCCCTCGGCTACTTCACTCAGCTGGCCGTGCGCGGCCTGCCGCTCAGCCGCCGCCCGCGGCTGCTGGCTGTGCCTGCCGGCGACCGCGACAGCGTCCGCGCTGCCCTTGGCGAGCCGCAACTGGCCTGCGACATCCAGGACACCCAGGAGCGCAAGCTGGACGCCCTGCGCGCCCACCGCAGCCAGACTGAGGTCATGTTCGAGAAGTTCGACATGGCCTCGGGCGAGGATCCCCAGATGCAGGCCTTCCGCCACCGGCTGCTGGAGAGCGAGCGCTTCTATCTGCTCGATCCCGAGACCGTCACCGACTATGAGAGGGCCTTCGGCCGATGATCAAGGGCACCCCGCTCCCCGACGACCTGCGTCACCGCTACCGCGAGCTGCTGACCGAGCTGGTCGCGCTGCCCTCCGTGGCTGCCGAGGGGCGTGCCCAGAACGAGACGGCCGCGGCCGTGGCCAAGCTGCTCGAGGGGCTTGGCCTGCACACCGAGGTCCATGAGACCGATGGCGCCCCGGTGGTCTTCGCAGAGCGGCGCCTGCCCGGCGCACCGACCGTCCTGTTCTACAACCACTACGACGTGCAACCCGCCGATCCCCTCGAACTGTGGAGCTCGGAGCCCTTCGAGCTCAGCGAGCGCGACGGCAAGCTCTTCGGCCGCGGCGCCACCGACGACAAGGGCCAGTTGGTCTCCCGCATCATCGCCCTGGAGTGGTTGGCCAGACGCCACGGCGGCGAGCTGCCGATCGGCGTGGTCTTCGTGGTCGAGGGTGAGGAGGAGGTGGGCAGCCCCAACATGGGCGCCTACGTCGCCGCCCATCGCGAGCGCCTGGCGGCCGACGTCTGCGTCTGGGAGTTCGGCGGGGTGGACGCCGAGGACCGGCCCACCCTTGTATGCGGCCTCAAGGGCATCGCCAGCTTCGACCTCTCGGTGCGAACGGCCGGCTACGACCAGCACTCCGGCCGCGGCCCGGTGGTGCAGAACGCCGTGTGGCTGCTGGCCGCCGCGGTGGCCAGCCTGCGCGACGCCGACGGCCGCGTGCTGGTGGATGGCTTCTACGACAAGGTGCGCCCCATCACCGACACCGAGCGGCGCCTCATCGACATCACGCCGGACGAGGACCGCGCCATCGGCGAGCAGATCGGCGTCGACCGCTTCCTCGGCTCGGCCACCGGCGCCGAGTTCCAGCGGCGCCTGCAGCTGGAGCCGGTCATCAACGTCAACGGCCTGAACGGCGGCTACGACGGCCAAGGCACCAAGACGGTGCTGCCTGCCTCAGCCCGCGCCAAGCTCGACATCCGCCTTGTGCCCGACCAGGACCCGCACGACATGCCCGCCTTGCTGCGCGCCCACCTGGATCGCCACGGCTTCAGCGAGGTGGAGCTGCGCATGAACGAACGCCCCGAGCACCCAAGCCGCGTCGATCCGGACGACCCATGGGTGCGACAGGCGGCTGCCGCTTCGGAGGAGGCATACGGCCAGGCCGCCGTCATGGTGGTCAGCTCGGGCGGCTCCGGCCCCATGCACCCCTTCGTGGAGGAGCTTGGCCTGCCCATCGTCATGCTCGGTGTCGGCTACGCCGAGGGCAGGGCCCACGCGCCAGACGAGAACGTGCGCTGGGTGGACGTCGAGCGCGGCACCTACGCCACCGTGCGGGCCCTCGAACGTTGGGCCGGACTGGCTGAAAGCCCTTGATGAACCCGACGGCGACGCCACCTCAGGAGTCGCCACCCCTGCGTCTGCTGCTGGTTGCAGCGGCGCAGTCCTCGGCAGCAGCGCAGCCTCCGGCAGCGGCGCGACCTTCGGCGGCGCAGCCTGCGGCACAGGAAGGCCTGCGGGCACGTCTGGATGCGATCGCCACGGTCTTCCAGGTGGAGGCGCCCGGGCCCTTGCTCGACAGCCTGCTGCGTGGCCGTGACTGGGACGCGGCCCTGATCGTCGATCCCGCCACGGCGGAGGGCGCCATGGCGGCCGTCCACGACCTGCAGCCTGAGCTCAAGGTGCTGGTGGTCGAGGCAGACGAGGATCCTGACACGGTGTCCTTCTGGCGTCAGCGCGGCGCTCGCGAGGTGATCGGCCGTGGCCGCCTCGAGCAGCTGGAGGAGCGCTTGCTCAAGGCGCTGCGCGATCCGGCCCGGCCCTCCACCGCCATGCCGCAACCGCGGGACACCGATGACGCCGGGCGCCTGCTGCGCGTGCTGCACACCTTGCATCAGCAGCTCGACCAGGCCATGAACAAGGATGAGCTGCTCCAGGCCGCGGCCAGGGCCGTCTCCGACGTGACCGACGCCCCGCTGGTGGAGGCCTGGCGCTGGTCGGACGGTGGCGCCCATCCTCAGATGTCGGTGGCCGTGGCCGACGATCCGGCCATGAGCGAGCTGCACCTTGGTCCGGAGTCCGATCCGAGTCCCCGTGAGGGTGTCGTCTGCCAGGTGTTGGAGCACGGCCACCCGGTCACCCTGGACGATCTGGCCGCTGACAGGGCCGACCCATCCCTTGCGCCAAGGATGTTGCGTCTGGCCGATGCATTGGCGCTCGGCTTGCGCAGCGTCCACGCCAGCCCCGTGCTGGTGGGCAGTGAAGCGGTCGCCGCCCTGGTGGTGCACCTGGCCGAGGCCGGGGACTCGGCCGGCCTGGCGACGGTGGCCGGTCGCTGTGATTGGATCGCGGCACAGCTCGGGCGCAGGATGGACCTGCTGCGTTCCGTCAGTCAGGGTCAGGAAGCCGTGCAGCTGCTGGACGTCGCCTCGGAACTGGGCGGCAGCTCGCTGCTCGCCTGTGATGCAGAAGGTCGGCTGAGCCTCGTCCATCCCGCCATGGAGCGTGCCGGCTTCGCTGGCAGGCGCGGCGAGTCAGCCAGCCGCTGGACCGCTCGCTGGTCGCTGTTCGAGCAGGCAGGCGCGCTCAGCGTTCCACGAGGCGAGGATCCGCTCTCACGCGCCTTGCGCGGTGAGACCCTGGACGACGCCTTCTACCTCAGTCGTCCGGATGGCGCCCGCGAGCGGCGCTGGCAGGTCAGCGCCCGGCCGCTGACCGGCACCGACGGGAACGTCGTCGGGGCGCTCAGCAGCTGGCGCGAGGTGGTGAGCCGCGCCGACCCGAGGGTGGGCACCGATGCGCAGGAGATGGCGCTGCGCGGCTTCCGCTTCCTGCTCGACCGCGCCGCGGAGCTGGCGGCGGCCGTGGGTGAGGCCAAGGAGCTGGACGACGTGTGGGCACCGCTCGACGCCTTCGTCCGCGCCACCACGACGGCCTCGGCCTGGCGCGTCCTGCGCGCAGACGACGTGCCGCTGGCCAGCTCGGCTGGGCAGGCAGACGCGGCTGCTGACGCCGCGGCCGACGGACATGGCAGCCCCGTGCTGCTCACCCCCATGCGTGTGGGCGAGCGCCTCTTGGGCCATCTGCTGCTGCGCAGCAGCTCGGGCAGCCCTGCCTTCGACGAGCGTCAGGCCACGGCGGCCAACATGGCCGCCAACCTGCTGGCGGTGGCCGTCGACCACGCCGACCTGGTGGTGCAGGAGCGCCTGCAGCGGGAGCGCGCCGAGGTCTCCGCCCAGTCCTTCCGCGCCCTTTTCCAGGCAAGCCCGGCGGCGCAGAGCCTAGGTGCCCTGGACGACGACATCGTGCTGGACATCAACTCGGCGCTTGAGACCATGCTGGGCAGGGGCAGGGAGATGGTGGTGGACCGACCCCCCAACGTCAGGGACGTGTGGGCGGACCCCGACCAGCGCGGGGCCATCAGGGCCGAGGTGCTGGCCGGCCGCAGCGTCCGCGACCGCGAGGTGCTGCTGCGCCACGCCGACGGCAGCCTGCTGCGCTGCCTTGCCTCGGCCGAGCGCATCGAGCACATGGGCAGGCCGGCCATGCTCATGACCATCGTCGACCTCACCGAGCGACTGGCCAAGGAGACCGAGCTGCAGCAGCTGGCCAACTTCCGCGAGGCGCTGGTGGACTTCGTGGAGCAGACGCTGGACGCCGGCTTCGAGGCCGGCTTCTACCAGCGCCTGGTGGAGACCGCGGTGCGGGCCACGCCGGGCGCCGAGGGCGGCACCTTGGTGCTGCGAGACGGCGGCGACGAGTACCGTTTCGTGGCGGCGGTGGGCTACGATCTCGACGGCCTGCAGCCAGTGGTCTTCCGCGACCACGAGATCCATAGTGAACCGGACGACCTCGGCCCCGGCATCGTGCGCCTGCAAACCGACACCCCCGATGAGACTCGCGAGCGCCTCGAACTGCTGCGCCGCCATGGGCGGCTCGATGAGATCCGCTCCACCCTGGTGGTGCCCATCGTCCTGGCCGGCCGCCGCGTGGCCGCCCTGTTCCTCGACAGCTTCAGCGACGACCGGGCCTTCGGTGAGACCTCCAAGGGCCTCGCCACCGCCTTCGCCAGCCAGGTGGCCGCCTTGGTGCGCCGCCGCGACCTGGAGCACGAGCTGGAGCGGATGGCCTACCACGACCACCTCACCGGCTTGCCGAACCGGCTGCTCTTCCGCGACCGCCTGGTGCAGTCGCTGGCAGCCGCCACGCGCCACGAACGGCGCGGCGGCGCACTGTTCATCGACCTCGACAACCTCAAGGTGACCAACGACACCCTCGGCCACGCCGTGGGCGACGCCCTGCTCATCGAGGTGGCGCGCCGCCTTCGTGCATCGGTGCGCAGCGAGGACACCGTGGCCCGCATCGGCGGCGACGAGTTCACCGTCGTGCTGCCCGACGTGGCCGACGGCGCGGCTGTCGCGCGGGTGGCCGAGAAGGTGCTGGCCGCCCTGCGGCGTCCCTTCGAGCTGGCCGGCCACGAGGTGCACGCCTCCGCCAGCATCGGCGTCACCCTCTTCCCCGACGACGCGATGGACGCAGACACCCTCATCCAGCACGGCGACACCGCCATGTACCAGGCCAAGACCCAGGGCAAGGACCGCTTCCGCTTCTTCACCCGTGAGATGAACAGGGCGCTGCTGGAGCGGGCCTCCATCGAGGCGCAACTGCGCAAGGCGCTGGAGCGCGACGAGCTGTCCTTGCACTACCAGCCGAGGGTGGACCTGAACGACGGCCGCATCACCTCGGTGGAGGCACTGGCGCGCTGGGAGCATCCAGAGCGCGGCTGGATCCCACCGTCCGACTTCATCCCCGTGGCCGAGGACGCTGGCCTGCTGCCGCAGGTGGCGAGCAGGCTGTTGGAGCTCAGCTGCAGGCAGGCGCGCGCCTGGGTCGACCAGGGTCTCGACATCCGCATGGCCTTCAACCTCTCCGCCAAGCAGCTGCAGGAGCGCGACCTGGTCCAGCAGATCGAGGAGGTGCTGAGCCGCACCGGCCTGCCACCACGCTTCCTCGAGCTGGAGCTCACCGAGTCGGCCGTCATGCGCAACGTGGAGGAGAACGTGGGCAAGCTCGCGGCCCTGCGCGACCTCGGTGTGCAGGTGGCCATCGACGACTTCGGCACCGGCTACTCCTCGCTCAACTACCTCAAGCGGCTTCCCGCCTACGCCTTGAAGATCGACCGTTCCTTCGTCAAGGACCTCAGCGAGGACCTGAGCAGCAGCCCGCACGACGCCGCCATCGTCCGCGCCATCGTGGCACTGGCCCGCACGCTGGAGATGCAGGCCATCGCCGAGGGCATCGAGACCACCGCGCAACTGGACTTCCTGCGCCAGGTCGGCTGCCAGCAGGGCCAGGGCTTCCTCTTCGCCCGCCCTGCAGCGGAGAGCCAGATCCGCCCGCTGCTGCAGGCGGGGCGGGTGACCCTGCCGCCGTAGGCAGCCTCGCGCAGACGCTGGCGCCGAGCCGGCGGTTGCCCGCGCCTCAGCGCATGCGTTCGAGGTTGATGGCCCCCACCCCACCCTGCACGATGAGCTCGATGCGATCGGGCAAGGCCGCCGTGGCGTAGCCGGCGGTGGTGTAGCTGGAACCCGACTGCGAGAACTCGCCGTCGACGCTGACGCCCCCGACGCCGGTGGAGACGGTCACACGCGCCTCCACATCGCGCGGCACGCGCAAGGTGGTGGAGCCGACGCCAAGGTCGAAGCTGGCGCTGTAACCACCGCGTTCCGGCAGGGTGACGATGGCCTCGCCCACCCCGCCGCGGTAGGAGAAGGCCCGCAGCCACAGGCGACGCAGGTCGAAGGTGGAGCGCCCGACACCGGCCTCCACCCGCAGGTTGATGGGCACCTCTGGCGTGATGGAGAGGTTCCAGCTGCGACGGAAGGTGGGACCGAAGCCGAGGTTGAAGTTGCCCCTGCTGCGCGAGACGATCTCCACCCTGGCCACCTCGTCCTGGCGGCTTGGCGTCTGCTGGATGGTCTCACCGTTGCCGGTCTGGATGGTGCCGCCGATGAGCTGGCCCTCGTCGGCGTTGCCGTCGAGGTTGACCTCGCCTACGCCCAGCTGTAGGACCACCACCGCGCTGCTGGCGCCACCGAGCGGGTGGTCGACCACCACCGTCTCGCCGCCGCGCGGCGCGCCCACCCACAGCACCGCGGCCAGCAGCAGCGCACCGATGGCCACCGCCGGCCGGTAGCGGCCACGGGTGAGCAGGTCGGCGCCGACGGCCAGCAGCAGCACAGGCCAGAGGCTGAGCACCGCGCCGACGGTGGCCCAACTCACCCAGCCGAGGTTGAGCACCAGCAGGCAGGCGCCGGCGAGGATCAGGGCATAGGGCCACCAGCCACGCGGGCCTCGCCTTGCCGAACCGTCGGGATGGTCGCCCCCTTGAGGGCCCCCTGTGGGGCCGCCCACAGGGGCGCCTGCTCCGGGGACTTCGCTCATATCCGTCCTCCTCGTTGCTGCTCTGATGCTATCGCAGCCCGACATGAGGACGAAGGTCCGAGGCTGCCCTCATGACCGCAGGGCTAGGATGGTAGCTGATGAGGAGGATCCTCGATGCCTGATCCCCTGACGGTCCGCGAACGGCGCGAGGTGGGCGGCTTCCACTCGGTCGAGCTGCGCTACATCGGCCATCTGCACGTCACCCAAGGGCCTGAGACCCGTGTGGAGGTCGAAGGCGACCCGGACATGCTCGCCAAGGTGGTGGTGCGCACGAGGGGCGATGAACTGCTGCTCGAGATCGGCCGTGACTGGCTGGACCGGTTGACCTCCGGCCTGTTGCTGGTGGCGCACCGTCCGCTGCACTACTACGTCACCGCCCCCGACCTGCGCCGCCTCTCGGTCAGCGGCAGCGGCAGGCTCAGCTGTGAGCACCTCAGCGGCAACGAACTGGCGCTCAACGCCTCGGGCAACGGCGACCTGGAGGTGCATGGTCTTGCGGTCGAGCAGATCGCGGCCACCATCAGCGGTCGCGGCGACTTCTCCCTCGGTGGGGTGGCCAAGAAGCTGAACCTGCGCGTCTCCGGCTCCGCCGACGTCGACGCCGCGCGCCTGCAGCTGGGTGAAGCCGAGGTGCGCGTCAGTGGCCGCGCCGACGTGACCTTGAGCGTCAGCGAGCGCTTGGCCGTGCAGATCTCCGGCTACGGCACGGTGCGCTACCACGGCAACCCCACCGTCACCCAGTCCATCAGTGGCGCCGGCCGGGTCAGCCAGGCCACCGGATGACCCCGGCCCATCGCCACCTGCGAGCGGCCACGCTCGCCATCCTCACGGCCCTGCTGCTGGCATCGGCCGCCCTCGCCCAAGGCCAAGGCGGCGACCGGGGGATCCTGGAACTGGCCGAGCGCTTCATCGACCCGTGGCGTGATCCCCAGACATCGCAGTTGCTCCTGCTCGAAGGCGCCACCCCCGAGGCGATCCCACCGTTGCCGACCTTCGCCAGGGGCGTCCTGCTCGGCAGCCTGACGCGCTTCGAGCAGGATGGGCCGACCTCCTCCACCTTGCTGTACGACTTCTCCGTCCCCCCTGACGAGACCTTCGTGACCGTCCAGAACGACCTGCGAGAAGCGGGTTGGCAGGTGCGGATCGACGACGGAGCGCTCGGCTTCCTCGGCTCCGACCAGTTCCTCTACGGCTACGCCTGCAAGGCAAGCGACGAGCCCGACCAGGGCTGGGTGGCCTTCTTCAACGCCAGTCGAGGCATGGACCCCCACCCGAGCCAGTTGCGGGTTGAGCTCAACCCCTTCTACGACCCGGGCATCTGCGAGCCCTTCGTCGAGCCGTGGCGCGCCGCGCAGGCCCCGCTGCCGGTGCTGGCAGCGCCGACCGGGGCGCTTGTCACCAGCACGATGTGGAGCCAGACCGACGAGGAGGCGACCACCAGCGCCATCCTGCGCGGCGGCGACCGCAGCCTCAACCAGGTCATGAGCTTCTACGCCGGCCAGCTCGGGGCCGCAGGATGGCGCCCGCTCGGGGCGGCGGCGGTGCCGCACGTCAACGGCAGCGCATCACGCTGGCGTTACCAGAACGAGCAGGGCTCCTGGATCGG
>CAYXJZ010000062.1:0-19755 GCA_964465355.1 uncultured bacterium
CTCACCGGCATGGGCCGCCTCGTCATGATGGCCGAGCGGCGTCGTGGTGCGAGCGCTCAGTTGAGTTCTTGGGCGAGTCCGATGAGAAGCCCTTCAGGCCCGCGGATGTAGCAGAGCCGGTAGGCGTCCTCGTAGCGGACGACCTCGCCTACGAGCTGCGCGCCGCGCCCGCGGAGCCTCTCGAGCGTGTCGTCGATGTCGTCAACGGTGAACATGACGCGTAGGTAGCCGAGGGCGTTCACCGGGGCGTTCCGGTGATCCGCGACCACAGGCGGCCTGAGGAAGCGGGAGAGCTCGAGCCGGCTGTGGCCGTCTGGCGTGCGCATCATGGCGATCTCGACGAGCTGGTCGCCCAGTCCAGTGACACGTCCGGCCCATTCGCCTTCGATCGTGGCCCGCCCTTCGAGTTCGAGGCCGAGCTCGCCGAAGAAATCGATCGTGGCCGCAAGGTCATTGACGACGATCCCTACGTTGTCCATCCGTTTGAGCGCCATGGCGTCCAATCTACGGACTCTCCTCTCTTCCACCATGAGAACGCGGCTGAGGCGAAGCCTCGATGCAGCCGAGGTGCGGGACCCGGTTGATGGCGCGCGACACGGCAGGTGTAGCGTTGAGCATGAAGATCGGCACGATCGCGGAGTCCCCGCTCGAGTGGTTGGCCCTCGCCACCGGCCGCATCCCCACGCCGCTGGTGGAGACCCACCTGGCCTTCGCCTGGGCGCGCACGCTGATGGTCGCCACCCGCCTCGGCGTCTTCGAGGCACTGGCCCCTGCGCCGCTGGGCGCCGCGGCGGTGGCGTCGTCGTGCGGCACCGCCCCCGAGCCGACGCGCCGTCTCCTCGACGCCCTCACCGGCATGGGCTATCTGCTCCCGTCCGGTACGGCCGCCTACGCTCTGTCACGTCCCTCGCGGCGCTGGCTCTCGCGCGCCTCCGCCGACGAGGTCGTCGACAAGGTCCTCTTCTCCTTCGACGAGTGGCGCTTCGTCGAGCACTACGAGCGCTTCGTGACCACGGGCGAGGCACTCGGCATGCACGACCGCCTCGGCGGCTTGGGTGCTGGGGACGATGCCCGCACCGCCGACCAGCCCGCCAGCCCCCTAGAAGCAGGCAGCGGCTGGGCGCGGTACCAGCGCGGCCTGCAGGCGCTGTCGAAGCTCTCGGTGGGCGAGGTGGCGCGGCGTACACGGGTCCCGCGCGGCGCGACGGCACTGCTCGACATCGGCGGCGGGCACGGCAGCTTCGCGGCCGCCCTCCTCCGTCGGCACCCGGCGTTGCGGGCGACCGTGCTCGACCTGCCGGAGGCCGTCACGGCATCGGCGCCGCTCCTGGCCGACCACGACCTCGGTGACCGACTGCGGCACCAGGCGGGGAACGTCTTCAACACAGACCTCGGTGCCGGCACATGGGACGTGATCTTCGCATCGCAGTTCACGCACCACTTGAGCGATGCCGCCAACCGCGAGCTCACCGTGCGGGTCGCGCGCGCGCTGCGCCCCCGTGGGGTCTACGTGATCCAGGACCTGGTGCGCCCCGCAACGCCGCGCGACGCAAGGCGCGCCAGACTCGGCGCCTTGCTCGACCTCTACTTCGCGGCGACGAGCGGCGCAGGGACCGTGCCCATCGGCACGCTCCGTGCCTGGCAACGAGAGGCCGGACTGCTGCCCCAGGCGCCGATCTGGATGCGCACGCTGCCGGGGATGGTGCAGCAGGTGGGCCTCAAGCGGTCCTGAGCGCATGGTGCGCTCGTACGCCCTGCGCCGTCCCACACGATGTCTCTACAGCGCAGATTCCACATCCGTGTGGCTGAAGTCGGCACCCTTGAACAGCAGTGGCAGGTTCTCGGCCTTCGAGGCTCCATACGCAAGGCAGTCGCCGAAGTTCAGTTTCGCTGGGGAGCCGGCGCCTCGACCGTAGTGGGTGTGGGCGAAGCGAGCCCACTTGAGATGTTCCTGATCGACGGCGATGACCTCCACCGATAGCACGGCGAGGAAGTCGTCGACCAGTTGCGGTCCTGATGCGGCCGTCACGATGGCCAGTTCCAGCACGGAAGCTGCGGACATGCCCAGCCGCGGCGCGTTCGTCATCGCTCGCTTCATCACTGGGGCGTCGATCTCACCCCTGAGCAGGGCGACTGCGGCGGACGTGTCGATGATCACCGGGGAAGACCGTGCTCGTCATAGAGATCGTCATCGCTGAGCCAGAGGTGTGCCACGGATGCCACGCGCTCCTGCAATCGTTCCAGGGCACGCCAGTCGGGTTCGCGGCCCAGACGCTCGCGCTTGAGTTCGTTCTCGAGTGCCTCGCGTACCGCACGTGTGGCGCTCGAGCCCTTGAGCGCGGCGAGTTCCTTGGCAAGTTCGTGGACGCGTGGGTCCTTGATGTTCATGGTCGCCATGCGATGATTCTACCATAGGGGTAGAATCATGGAGGTTTGGTGGCCAAACGCTCAGCCTGCCAGCGGCTCGAAGCGCGCGGTGAAGTGTCTGAGCGCCGGCGGCTCCTCGGTGATGCGGAAGCCACGTAGATCGGCGGCACGCTCCGCCACCTCGGCACAGACCTCGATCACGTAGTCGATGTGGCTCTGCGTATAGGTGCTCCGCGGGATCGCGAGGCGCACCAACTCCAGCGCCGCCGGCGTCTCGCTGCCGTCCGGGCGGCGGCCAAACATCACGGTGCCGATCTCGCAGGCACGGATGCCGCCAGCCAGGTAGAGCGCGACCGCCACCGCGTGCCCCGGGTACGCCAGGGGCGGCACGTGCGGCAGTAGCGCACGCGCGTCGATGTAGACCGCGTGACCGCCGGTGGGCCGCACCACCGGGACCCCTGCACGCTGCAGGCCATCACCCAGGTAGGCCGTCGAGCGCACCCGGTAGCGCAGGTAGTCGTGGTGCACCACCTCCGTGAGCCCCTGCGCGATGGCGTCGAGGTCGCGCCCCGCCAGGCCGCCGTAGGTGGGGAAGCCCTCGGTGAGGATGAGCAGGTTGCGGCAGCGGGCGGCCAACTCGTCCGAGTGCATCGCCAGCCAGCCGCCGATGTTGGCCAGCCCGTCCTTCTTGGCGCTCATGGTCATGCCGTCGGCCAGCGCGGCGATGTCGCGGACGATGTCGGCCACGGCCCTATCGCCCTGCCCTGGCTCGCGCTCGCGGATGAACCAGGCGTTCTCGGCGAAGCGGCAGGCATCGAGGAACAGCGGCACGCCGAAGCGGTCGCAGATCGCCCGGACGCCGCGCAGGTTCTCCAGCGACACGGGCTGACCGCCGCCGGAGTTGTTGGTGATGGTCATGAAGACGACCGGGACGTCGGCAGCGTTCGCTTCGAGGAAGGCCTCCAGACGACCCAAGTCCATGTTGCCCTTGAAGGGGTGCTCCAGGCCGGGATCGAGCCCCTCCGGGATCACCAGGTCGACCGCCTCTGCCCCGGTGGCCTCCACGTTGGCGCGGGTGGTGTCGAAGTGGGTGTTGTTGGGCACCTTCTTGCCTGGGCCGCCGATGGCCGTCATCAGGATCTTCTCGGCCGCACGCCCTTGGTGCGTTGGGATGACGTGCGCGAAGGGAAACAGCGTCTTGACCGCCGCCTCGAAGCGGTACCAGGACGGCGAGCCTGCATAGGCCTCGTCGCCCCGCTGGATGCCCGCCCACTGCTCGCTCGACATGGCGCCGGTGCCCGAGTCGGTGAGCAGGTCGATGAGCACGTCATCGCCGCGCAGGGCGAAGAGGTTGTAGCCGGCGGCCTCCAGCGCTGCGCGGCGCTGGGTCTCGGTGGTCATGCGCAAGGGCTCGACCGAGTGGATGCGGAAGGGTTCGATGATCGTGCGGTGGGTCATGCCATGAGTATCGCGCGGCAGGTGTTCGGGTGTCAGGGCATAAATCGGATATGATTGTCCAGGTTATCGAGCCGGGTCGCTGGTCGTCGCCTGCGGCAGCATCGCCCGGCCGAAGGAGACTTCCATGCCGAGCGACACCGCCACACCTCCACCCGCCTTCTTGTTCCACACAGACCTGACGCAACTCGTCGGCACCATCCCGGAGGCCAGCATCGTCAGCCGTCAGCTCATCAACGATGATCACGTGAAGGCGACGCTCTTCGGCTTCGCGGCCGGCCAGGAGCTCTCGGAGCACACGGCCAGCAGGCCTGTCATCCTGCAGGTCGTGTCGGGCGAGGGCACCTTCAGCTTCGGTGACGAGGTCGTGGAGGTGGGTCCAGGCAGCTTCGCGCACATGGCGCCGCATCTGCCGCATGCGGTGAAGGCGCGAACGCCGTTGGTGATGTTGCTGTTGATGCTGAAGTCGGTAACGGTTGGGTGATCCCTATGCCAGTCGGCACAGTTCCGTGGTAGGCTCCTTGGCGCCACTGAGCCTGGAGAGGTGTCCGAGTGGTTGAAGGAGCTCGCCTGGAAAGCGGGTAAACGGGTCAAACCGTTTCGCGGGTTCGAATCCCGCCCTCTCCGCCACGTGATGTCTCAGGACATCGGAAACACCCCGGACCTACTTTTGTCCGGGGTGTTTCGTTTTCTTGAATAGCGTGTCGCAGCACCGACCAGAGGCGCGATGGCCGGTCTGCGGAACGCCGTGGCCAAGACACCCTCTTGACATTCGCACGCCATTATGGAACTAATGAGTTCCGGAACCTGGTGGTACTGATGAACACGACCCAACTCGATCTCACCTTCGCCGCCCTCTCTGACGCCACCCGGCGCGCCATCCTGGCGCGCCTCCTGGAAGGCGAGACCTCCGTCGCGGAACTGGCCGCACCCTTCGCCATCACCCCAAGGGCCGTCAGCAAGCACGTGGGCGTCCTCGAGGCCGCCGGCCTTGTCGTGCGCAGCAAGGACGCCCAGCGGCGACCCAGCCGCATCCGCCTCCAGCCTCTGATCGAAGCCGATCGCTGGCTGGATCCCTACCGAGCGCTGTGGAACGAGCGCTTCGACCGGCTCGACCGCCGGCTGAAGGACAAGAGAGAAGACACATGACCACTGAGGCAGATCGACCGGTGCTCCGCATCGACCGCAGCTTCGACGCCCCTCCCGAAGCCGTCTTCCACGAGTGGCTCGACCCCGAGGCGCTGAGGGACTGGTTCGTGCCCGAGACCTGCGAGGGTGTGGCCGCCGAGGTCGACGCCCGCGTGGGCGGCTTCTGGCGCGTGCTGTACCGAGCCATCGGATCGGGCGAGGAGATCTGCGAGCAGGGGCGCTTCGTCGAGATCGTGCCTGGGCAGAGGCTAGTCATGACCCTCCAACAGTCGATGGCGGCGCAGTCACCGGAGCTGACCATCGTGGTGACCTTCGAGCACCTGGCGCCAGGCGGCACGCTGATGCGCTTCCAGCAGACCGGCTTCGCCAGCCCTGCCCAAAGAGACGGCATGGCCGAGGGCTGGGCCGGCTGCATGCGCAAGCTGGCCAAGCGGCTGGGTGAACCGGAGGCCGCCTCCTGAATCGACGCTTCGAAGATCCGTAGGCTTCCCCCAGAACACCAACCGACAGCCGTCTCATTGAGCGCTGAGCCATCACGTAGAACCGAGGAGGTACATGAACATGCTGACCCTGCCGAAAGTCACCGACCGGAACGCAACACCCTACGTAGCCGTCAAGGCCGTGGTGGACCTGCCGTTCGACGATCAGATCCCCGACATCATGGAGAGGTTGTTCGGTTATCTGAAGAAGAACGACCTGGAGGCCACCGGTCCCGTCTTCTTCAAGCACAACATCATCGCCATGCCGACGATTCACATGGAGTTCGGCGTTCCGGTCGATCGCGCGCCGGACACCGAGGATGGCATCGTGAGCGGCGTGTTGCCGGCTGGAAGGTATGCCGAGATCATCTACTTCGGACCCTATGACGATCTGATCACGGTCAACGGCGTGTTGATCGGCTGGGCCAGGCATGCGGGATTGGTCTTCGACGTGCGGGAGGTCGCTGACGGCGAATGGTTCGCCAGCCGTCTCGAGGTCTATCACAACAGCCCGGAAGAGGAACCGGACCCGCAGAAGTGGCAGACCACGGTCACGATCAAGTTGAAGGACTGATCCCCACCTCGGAAACGTCCCGGACCGTGAGGGTCCGGGATGTTTCAGTGATGCTAGGGTACCGACCATGAAGTTCAAGACCACCCTATTCCTGTCGGGCAACAACACGGGCATCGTGGTCCCTCCGGAGGTGATCGAGGCCTTCGGCGCAGGCAAGAAGCCCCCAGTCCACATCGTCCTGAACGGTGTCTACGAGTACCGAAGCACGGTGGCCGTGATGGGCGGGGAGTACATGATCCCGTTCAGCTCCGACCACCGCAAGAAGTCGGGCCTCGAGGGCGGCGACAGCATCGAGGTCGATCTGACGCTGGACACCGCGCCGCGCGAGGTGGAGGTGCCACCGGCCTTGGCGGCCGCGCTGGCCGAGGATCCCGCCGCCAAAGAGGCCTTCGACAAGCTCAGCAACAGTAAGAAGAAGGTCCACACGCTCTCGGTCGAGTCCGCCAAGACAGACGAGACACGGGAGCGGCGGGTGGCGAAGGCGATCGAGTCGCTGAAGTCCGGTAGCTAAGAAGTCCGGTAGCTAAGGATGGCCGAGCCCAGCGCCGCAGCGACCGCTGGCCCAAGAAAGCCTGCTCAGCCGTCCTCGAACACCTCGCACAACAGCTTCGCGAACGCCTTGGCATGCGACCCGTAACCCCCGTGATCTCCCGGGAACACCACCGGCTCACTCCCCAGCGCTTCCGCCAAGGCCACCGCAGTCCGGTTGGCCACCTCGCCAGCGGTTGCCTCCCCCACCCCGATCAGGACCCTGGGCCGCCCCGCGCGCAAGGCCTCGACATCGGGTCGGTACATCGAGAGCGCCAGCAGACCGTGCCCGAGGAAGTACGCCATGTTCCCCTCGATCCGCGCGAAGGCCTCCATCGCCTCAGGCGGCATGCCCTCCGGAGCCGAGTCACCATGCGGTCCGTCTTCCGGCGCCTCATCATGCTCGGCGTCCTCGGCCAAGCCGCTCATCTCCATGAACCTCTGCATCGCAGGGCCAACGCCATCACGGAGGTAGATCCCGTGGATCTCCCTCGCCTCGGCCAAAGGTCGTGAGGGATCGGGCAGCATCGTCAGGCACGGCGGCTCGTGGGCCACGAGCGCGCGCACCAGCTCGGGATGGCGGGCCGTCAGGTTGAGGCCGATCTGCGCCCCGCCGCTGTTGCCGAAGACGTAGGCCGGTCCGCCACCCAGCGCCTCGATCAGCAGCGCGGCGTCGTCGCCATGCACGTCCAGCTGTTGCTCAACTGGCTCAGCATCGAAGGTGCTGCGTGAGTTCCCACGCGGGTCGTAGGCCACGACGGTGTAGCTGCCTGACAGTTCCCCAGCGAGGCCGGTGAAGACGCCGGCGTCGGTAGGGCCGCCTGGGATCAGCAGCAGCGTTGGCCCAGAACCTCTGGCCTCGTAGTAGATGCTGGCGCCCGGCACCTTCAGGCTGGCGGATCTGACGTTCCTGTCCATGGTCTTGGCTCCTGACTCGTTGATGGTCGCTGAACACGAGGGTCGACACGCAGGCTGGGCAGCGAGGCTGGATCAAGCCGTGCTGAGCACCATCCGGTTCCCTTCGCTGTCGCGGAACTCGGCAACGGTGCGCCCTGGGTCGTACTGCGCAGCCTGGGGCTCGGTGACGATCTCCACACCCTTCGCCCTGAGGGCCTCGACGACGCCGGCCACTTCGTCCTCCACCAGCACCATGACGGGACCGGGCGAGGGCGTCTCGTCCGGGCGCCGCATGAAGTGCAGGGCGGTACGGGCACCGGGGAGCTTGAGCTCGATCCAGCGCCAACCGTCGGGACCCATCGCCACATCGGCAGCCACCTCGCAGCCGAAGTGCTCGATGTAGAAGGCCTTGGCGCGGTCCTGGTCGAAGACGGCAAGTTCGGCGAACTGGATGTACATGGTGCTCTCCTCCTTGGCTGAGCCAGGTCGGCCTCGTGACACAGGCAGACGCAGGCAGACACTGAACTAGACTGTCCAGTACTATTCTTGCCGAATACTAGACTGTCCAGTACCCTAGCGTCAACGGGATCGAGGACCCTTGAGCAGATCGGCGCCACCCACTGGATCAACGCCACCAACCACCGGCCGCTCCGAACGGAAGCGCGCCGCCATCCTGGACGCCGCCACCGAGGTCTTCCTCAGGGACGGCTACCTCGGCGCCAGCATGGACGAGATCGCCGCCCGTTCAGCCGTCTCGAAGCAGACCGTCTACAAGCACTTCGTCAGCAAGGAGGCGCTGTTCGTCGAGATCGTGAGCAGCATGACCACCGCTGCCGGCGACGAAGTGCACGACCAGATGCCCAGCTTGGGTGACGACGAGGACGTCGCCGCCTACCTGCGCAGCTACGCCGAGCGCCAGCTCCTGATCGTGTTGACGCCGCGCATCATGCAGCTGCGCCGCCTGGTCATCGGTGAGGTGGGACGCTTCCCCGAGCTGGCCAGGGTGCTCTACGAACGCGGCCCCAAGCGCGCCATGGCCACACTGGAGAAGGTGCTAGGCGAGCTGGCTGACCGCGGCCTGCTCGGCTTCGACGATCCCGCCGTCGCCGCCGCCCAGTTCAACTGGCTGGTCATGGCAGAAGCACTGAACCAGGCCATGCTGCTGGGTGACGAGGCCATCCCCAGCGAGGATGCGCTGCGCAGACAGGCGGCTGAGGGGGTGGCCGTGTTCCTGGCGGCTTACGGCAGGCGTTGACCGGCCGGCTCCAGGTACTTCCCCGCCCGATCCGCCCAGGCATCGAACATCACCGTGGCGAATGGTGGCACGGTGGCGGCCAGCGCTAGGCCCAGTGTGGGCCATCCCCAACGCAGGCGCAGGGCCACGACGACGGCCAAGACCACGTAGATCATGACAAGGGCGCCGTGGATCATGCCGAAGATGGAAACCAGCTCGGTCCCCAGCGCCGCTTGCGCGGTCAGCACGTACTTGAGCAGCATCCCGAGCAGCAGGCCGGCCCAGGAGAAGGCCTCGAGGATGGCGACAAGGCGGAAGGCGGGAACGGCGCGAGCGAAGACGCGATGCGAGGCGAGGATCATGCGCCCAGGCTATCCGGCGGCACGGTCCTGTGTTCGAGGCGGTCGAGCATGGCCACGGCGAAGGCGGCGTATGGCCCGATCCAGCGTTCGTGCATCGCGTGGATCGGCAAGGCGTCCAGATGGTTCCAGCGCTCGCGACCACGCCGCTCGACCACGACCAGCCCCGCCTCCTCGAGCACCTTCAAGTGCTGCATGACGGTGCAGCGGTCGAGGTCTGGGAAGAGATCGCACAGCATGCCCGTGGTGCGCGACTCGACCTTCAGTTGGTCGAGGATGCTCCGCCTCGTCCGGTGCCCAAGGGCCTTGAACAGCGCGTCAGCTTCCTCCTCGGTTGACATGTTATGTTCTTGTAACATATCGTGCACCGCATCGACAAGGGAGGCAAGACATGGAACCGAAGTTCACGGTCAGCGGTCGGATCTCCAGGCCCGTCAGCGAGGTGTTCGAGGCGGTCGTCAACCCAGGCCATCTCTCCGAGTTCTTCACCACAGGCGGGGCCAAGGGCCGGCTCGAGACAGGTGCCACGGTGACATGGGACTTCCACGACTACCCCGGCGCCTTCCCCGTCCAGGTGGTCCTGGTGGAGCAGGACCAACGCATCGTCCTGCGTTGGGACGCGGCAGGCGACACCGCCGAGCCGGACGCCTCTGGCAGGCGCATGACCACCGTGACGATGACCTTCGCACCGCTGGATGACGACCGCACGCTGGTGCGCATCTCGGAGGAGGGTTGGTTGGAGACGCCGGAGGGGCTGGCCGCCTCCTACGGCAACTGCGAGGGCTGGACCGGCATGCTCTGCGCCATGAAGGTGTGGCTGGAACACGGCCTCAACCTGCGTGAAGGCTTCTACAAGTAAGCAGCCTGCAGCCTGCGCTCCAGCTCGGCCAGGTCGGCGACGAACACGGTCCGTCCCCTTCGGTTCGACTCGAAGACGAAGTCGCGCAAGGCCTTGCTGGCCTCTGTTTGCACGGAGATGTCACCGACCACGGCCAGCCCCATCCCCAGGTTCGTGACCTTCTGGGTGATCTCGCCTGCCAAGCCCGTGCTGAGGTCGAAGAAGTCGGCAGCGAGGCCGGTCGCGTTCAGCGCCACCCAGCTGGCATCGGCGCCCATGGCGTCGCCCAGCACGTCGTTGACCTGCCTAGGCTCCATGATCACGGGCCCATCCTCGGGCTGCACCCACACCCGCTGGTCGGCGATGAGCTGCAGCGGGCTGCCGTCCTGGTTCAGGTCTCCATCTGGCATAGGGCTCCATCCATCATGGGGCCGAGGCTAGCACTTCCCTGCTCCAGCCCGGAAAGCCGAGGCTTCAGCCCAAGGCAGCGCTACGCCCGCTAACGTGGAGCCATGCCCCAGACCGAGCACCGCTTCAACACCACCCTCGAGCTGCCCGTCTCCCTGCCCTACCTGCTGCACCTGCCGGATGGTCACGAGCAGCGCAGCGACTGGCCGCTGGTGGTGTTCCTGCACGGCTCGGGCGAGCGCGGTGACGACCTCGGTCTGCTCCGCGGGCAAGGCCTGCCGCGCTCGCTCGACGAAGGCCTCTCGCTCCCGGCCGTCGTGCTCTCGCCCCAGTGCCCCAAGGAGCATGTGTGGCCGCAGCACTTCCCCGCCATCATGGCGCTGATCGACCGGACGATCGCCGAGCAAGGCGTCGATCCCGACCGGGTGGTGCTCACCGGTCTCAGCCTCGGCGGCGCGGGCAGCTGCCACCTGGCCGCCACCTACCCCGATCGCTTCGCCGCCCTTGCCCCCATCTGCGGTCCTTGGACCTGGTTCTACGTCACACCCGCCTCTGCCCTGCTGCCGCTGTGGGCCTTCCATGGCGACGCCGACCCGGTGGTGGCGGTGGAGGACTCCCGCCGGCTGGTGGCCGCTGTGCGAGAACTCAACGGTCGCGCCCGCCTCACCGAGTACCCCGGTGTTGGTCACGATGCCTGGTCGCAGGCCTACGCCGATCCCGAGCTGCAGGCATGGCTGGTCTCGCAGCAGCGCACTCAGCCCTAGGTCGCCCTCCCGTCCTGGACGCGTCCTCATCCGCGGTGCTTAGGCTGGCGCCATGCTCCGTTTCGTCCTGATCAGCCTGCTCGTGCTGACGGCGGCCTGGGCCGGCGCGCAGGAGCCCTACCTCGACGACCGCTCCACCCCTGAGTCGTTGCTGCGCTCCCTCTACAACGCCATCAACCGCGCCGAGTACGCACGTGCCTACAGCTACTTCTCGCCGTCACCTGCCAGCGACCTGGAGAGCTATGCCCACGGCTACCAGGACACCGAGCGGGTCGACCTGCTCGTCGGCACGCCGCTGGCCGAGGGTGCGGCAGGCAGCGTCTACTATCAGCTCCCCATCGTCATCCACGCCTTCATGGCCGACGGTGGCGAACAGGTCTTCGCCGGCTGCTACACCCTGCGCCTGGCCAACCCGGCCATCCAGGCCGCCGACTACAGGCCCATGCACATCGTGGGCGGCAGCTTGAGCCTGGTCGGCGACGGCCCGCCATCCCAGCCCCTGGAGACGGCCCTGCCCGACGACTGCGGCGACGGACAGGAACTGCCGCCGCAGGACACGGACCTGGCCAAGGCCAGCGCCTTGTTCGCCGCCACCAGGCCTGATGTCTGCGACCTGACGCCCTTCGGCGCGAACGCCGACGACCAGGTCCCACAGAGCTACGACCTGACCTACCCGTCCAGCGACGGCGGCGAAGAAGGCGCCGAGACGACGGCCCGGCTCTTCAGGTTCCTGTGCTGGCGCGGCGCCTACAACGAGGGCCACGTCTACGTCCTGGCCACGGACGACGGCAGCGTCTCGCTGCTCCACTTCGCCGTGCCGGAGTTCGAGGTCAGTTACGTGGACGATGACTTCGGCAGCGAGGTGGCCTCGCTGACCGTCACCGGTTTCGGCACCAGGGTCCATCTGGTGAACTCCATCTTCGATCCCGACAGCCAGACCGTCGACGAGTTCGCCAAGTGGCGCGGCCTCGGCGACGCCTTCAACGCAGCCGTGTGGGTCTTCGACCAGGGTCGCTTCCGCCTGGTCAACTACGTGGTGGACGCCTCGTACGACGGGGAAAGCAATCCGGTGGTCCTGCTCGACTACGAGGCGCTGCACTAAGGAGGGCCGATGTGTCCTTCGATCGGGCGCCGGGCGTGAGTCGGATGCGAACACGGGCAGGTGGCACCATACTGTCAGACAGTGCGCAGCCATGGTGCACCTGGCCGAAGCCAACCGGTCATAGGCACGATCCTCCCGCGTATCCTGGGGCATCGACCCACCCGGAGGTGCCATGAGCCCTGCCCGCTTCTTCATCCAGCCCCCCACCACCCTCGGCCGGCATGGCGCCCTCAAGGACTGGCTCGGCAGCCACGGCTTCGACGGCTACCTGGTCACCAACCCAGAGAACACCGCCTACCTGAGCGGCTGGAAGCCCGACGTGGAGTCATGGGAGCGCCCCTTCCTCTCCGTCATCCCCCGGGAAGCCGAGCCCTTCATGGTGCTGCACGAGCTCTCCATCCCCGGTGTGGGCATGGCCGACGGTCGCGGCACGCTGGTCATCGCCGACCGCAGCTTCTACGTCGAGCGGCCGTCGCAACTCCCTGGTGTCTGGACCCGGGCCAGCTGGGCCGAGCTGGTGGCAGGCAAGCTGCGGGACCGCGGCTTGGAGCGTGGCCGGCTGGCCGTCGACGGCCACCTGTCCGCGCTGGACGAGCTGGGCGCCCTGCTGCCCGACCTGCAAGTGGTCGCCGCGCCATCGGTGCTCACCGACCTGCGGGCGGTGAAGAGCGACGACGAGCTGGCGCTGATGCGTCTGGCCTGCGAACTGACGGACTTCGGCCAGGAGGTGTTCCGCGAGCTGGTGGAGCCGGGCAAGCTGATCGCCGAGGTGGACGCGGCGACGGTGCTGCGCATGCGCATCGAGGGTGCGAGGCGCTTCCCCGGCTCCGAGATCACCGCTCGGGCCTTCAGCCTCACCGGCCCGGACTCGGCCGCGCCGCACGGCAGCGGCGCGGGTTCCGACGCGCGCATCGAGCGCGGCCACGGCATCGTCAACATCATCATCGCCTCGCTGGGCGGCTACTGCGTGGAGAACGAGCGCACCCTCTTCGTCGGCGAGGCAAGCGAGGAGCAGCGGCGCGCCTACGCGGCGATCCGAGAGGCCCAGGCAGCCGCGGTGGCCGCCTGCGTGCCCGGCTCGCCCCTGGCGGGCGTCGACCGCGCGGCGACAGCGGTCATCACGCAACACGGCTACGGCGATCGCCTGCTCCACCGCGCCGGCCACGGCATCGGCCTGCGCGGCCACGACCAGCCTGCCGACATGGCCTTCAACGAACGTCCCCTGCTGGCCGGCGAGGTCTACACCATCGAGCCGGGCATCTACCTGCCTGGCCTTGGCGGCTTCCGCATCGACGACACGGTGGTGGTGGGTCAACCACCGATCTCGCTCACCAGCACGGCCCGTGACATCGAGGACGTCATCATCCGCTGATCCTTGCCCAGCGGCCAGCAGGTGGCGCGGCTGACGGCGCAAGACGTAGGCTGCGTCAAGCGCCTCTGGCGGACCTTCGACTTGGAGGAAGGAACATGCTCCGTTTCGTCATCGTAGCGGTCCTCTTGGCCTTGACCGTTGCCCAGGCACAGGAGTCCTACCTCGACGACCGTTCCAGTCCCGAAGCGCTGGTTCGTTCGCTCTACAACGCCATCAACCGCGGTGAGTACGCTCGCGCCTACAGCTACTTCTCCGAACCGCCTGCACCCGACGTCGACAGCTACGCCCAGGGCTTCCGAGGCACGCAGCGCGTCGACCTGATCGTCGGCTCACCATGGTCGGAGGGCACCACGGGCGGCAGTTCATACGACCTGCCCGTCGCCATCCGCGCCTTGGCCACCGACGGCAGCGAGCAGGTCCTCGCCGGCTGCTACAGCCTGCGGATGACCAACCCATCCCTGCAGACGTCGGGTTTCTCGCCGCTGCACATCGTCCAAGGCAACCTCGGCCCATCCAACCTGCCGCTGGAGCAAGCCCTGCCTCAGCGTTGCGGCCAGGACACCACCAAGCTGGCCATGCAGAACAGCGAGATCGAGCGGGTGGAGGCCCTGTTCTTCGCCACGGCGGCGGAGCGCTGCGACTTCGGCTCGCGCCTGGCCAGCGCCCAAGACCTGCTCATGCAGCGCTTCGAGCTCAGCTACCAGGAGCCGCGGAGCGGTGGCGAGGGCGGCGCCATGCGGCGGGCCCAGCTCTTCCGCTTCTTCTGCTCGCAAGCGGCCTACAACGTTGGTCACGTCTACTTCCTGCTCTTCGACGACGGCACCGTCACACCACTGCACTTCTCGGTCCCCAAGTACGAGCTGCGCTACGTCGGCAACGACTTCCTGGCCGAGCTGGAGTCCCTGACCGTCACGGGCTTCGGCACGGCGGTGGAGCTGGTGAACTCCGACTTCGACCCAGACGGGCAGACCATCGTCGAGCACGCCAAGTGGCGCAGCCTAGGCGACGCCTACACGGCGGCCACCTGGGTCTTCGATCAAGGCCGGTTCAGCCTTGTCCACTACGAGGTGGATGCGGTCTACGACGGGGAGATCACGCCGGTCACGCTGCTGGACTACCGCTAAGGCACTCAGTCGGTGCCGGGCTTGGCAGTCTGAGCGCCCGGCGGCAGCAGCGGCCTGCCTTCGAGCAGGCTGGAGTAGACCACGCTGGTGGTGACCCGACCCATGCTGCCGATGCGGCCGCTCACCTGCTCCAAGTGCCGCATGGAGGTGGCGACCACCTTGAGGACGAAGCAGTCGTCGCCGGTGACGTGGTGCGCCTCGACCACCTCGGGCGTGGCAGCGATCAGCTCGCGCAGCGGCTTGTAGTTGCTCCCAGGGTAGCGCAGCCGCAGGTGCGCCAGGATGGCGTAGCCCAGCTTGTCCGGGTCGACCGAGGCCGCGTAGCCGCGGATCACGCCAGCCTCCTCCAGCCGCTTGACCCGCTCGGCGACGGCGCTGCTCGACATCTGCACCCGCCTGGCCAGCTCCGCGACGGCCATGCGGCCGTCCCCTTGCAGCTCCTTGAGGATCCGGGCGTCGACGGCGTCGAGGGTGACCGTGGTTCCAGCGCTCATGCCGGCATCTTGCCATGGATCCCGCGGCATGTGCTGGCTGACGCCGGTGAAGCGGCCTTCACCTGGCACTTCCGCGCTCGTAGCCTGGTGCCATGCCCAACCAAGCCCCCACCACCCTGCCATCCCCCGCCATCGCCGCCGAGCACTTCGCCGCCAAGCTCGCCTTCGAGACCGACCCATCGGACGTGCGCGCCGCCATGCTGGCCGGTGAGCGCTTCGTCCTGATCGACAGCCGCGGCGAGGCGGCGTGGCGTGCGGGCCGCATCCCCGGCGCCGTCCACATGCCCACCGCCACCATCGTCCTGCGCGCGGCAGCCGAGATCCCCATCGACATGCCGGTGGTGACCTACTGCTGGGGGCCTGGCTGCAACGGCAGCACCCGAGCCGCCCTCGCCTTCGCCCGCTTGGGCTACCGCGTCAGGGAGATGATCGGCGGCTACGAGTACTGGGTGCGCGAAGGGCTGCCCGCCGAGGACGACCGTGGGCCGGTCTTCCGGCCCGCCGACCCGCTCACGGCGCCGGTCTCGATGCAGCCTGTAGGGCAGGCCATCGGCTGCGACTGCTGAGGCGCAGCAGCTGTCGGCATCGCCGCTCCTTCTTCGGCCAACCGCTACCATGGCCACATGCACCGCCTGCGTACCGGCATCCTGCTCGTCCTTTCCTTGACCTTCGTGGTCTCCGCCTCGGCCATGGCAGCTGACGGCAGCTACGTCCAGCACGACCCACCGGACGCCAAGGACGCCATACGCCTCGTCTTCCACAACGCTGCCCTGCCCTTGCCCGACACCGACTCCTGCGAAGCCGTTGACACCAGCGGACTGCCGAACCCCACCTTGGGCGACTGGCTGGCCGGCATCCTCGCGGCCTTCGAACCAGCGCCAGGCACCTCTGGGTTGACCGCCGGCTGCGAGGGCGCGCTCGGTGCGCTAATCTGCCACGTTCACGTCAGCCGCAGCAGCGCAGAGGAAGTATGGACCTGGGGCGTGCGGTTCGCCGCCGATGGCCGCAGCGGACTGATCGATCCGACCTCGATCGTCTGTGACGCCAGCGGTTGACCTAGCCACCAGCCGCTTCCGGCCCGGCGAAGGCCGCTGGCCGCGGCAGCAGGCGCCAGTTCCAAGCCCCGTCACGCCTTGGCGGGAAGATGACCGCCGTCGCCCTGCCGGTCAAGGCCATGTGGGGCACCAGACCGAAGGCGCGTGAGTCC
The DNA here is from genome assembly GCA_964465355.1 of uncultured bacterium. GTDB lineage: Bacteria > Deinococcota > Deinococci > Deinococcales > Trueperaceae > JAABTL01. The sequence continues at coordinate 16,352 of CAYXJZ010000062.1, forward strand.
TCGCTGCCGCCGCTGCCGCGGTTGTCGCCCATGACGAAGTAGTGCCCGTCGGGCACCAGGATCTCGTGCAGGAACGGCCGGCCGTCCACGACACCGGCGGGCAAGGGAGCCAGGTTGTCGATGACGCTGCCGTAGGCGAAGCGCGCCATGGTTTGGCTCACGTCCGCGACCTGCCCCCACCACCCGTCCCGCGGCAGCTGCGGGACCGCCGTGCCCGCCGCGCTGAACACGAAGCCGACGACCAAGCCGCTCACCTCGCCGCCATGGGCGGTGATCACCGGGAAGTCCTGCGCCTCCACGCTCCAGCTCGCCACATCGCTCAGACCACCGTCAGGCACCGGCCGACCGTTCACCACCAACTGCCCCGCCTCGATGCGCACCCGGTCGCCAGGCACCGCGACCACCCGCTTCACCAGCAACACGCGCCGCCCCGACTCCAAGGCCGTTGGCGCGTTGGCCGGCTGCCGCAACACCACCACCTCGCTCCGCTGGTAGCCGGACATGAGACCGAGGCGTCGCAGCCAGGTCTCGTACTTGGGCACGAAGAGCCGGTCGCCGCTGAGCATGGCCGACACCAGGCTGCCGCCCGAAGGGCCGCCGTCGAAGGTGGGCGCCATCGAGGCACCGACCACGCCAACGGTGGTGAAGAGGAAGGTGACGACGCCATAGGCCACCACGGCCGCCTTGAGGTAGCCAACCGCCTCGTCGCGCAGCCAGCGCCAGCCGCCTGGACGGCGGTCCTGAGCCAGCGGAGACGGGTCGGAGAGGAGGTGATCGGTCATGGGGCCATGGTAGCAGCGGCTCCGTTCGACTTCCTTGCTCCTTGGTCGGGTCGGGCGACCCGCCGTCACCCGGCGGCCGCCCCTACCCCGCCTGCAAGCCCCGCAGCGCCAACCGCTCTGCCGGCGCCTCGTCGTGCCCGCTGACGAAGGCTGCCGCGGTGAGCAGCCCGCCACCCAGCCACGAGCCGTAGACCGCGCCGGAGCTGCCAGGCCCGCCGGCCGAGTGCCCCAGCACCTCCAGCGGCTGCGCCATGTCTGCGTGCTGCATGGCGCCCATCATCAGGCCGAGGCCGTAGCCGGTGGTCTGCCAGGGCCGCCCGGGAAGCGGCCCGCCGATGGGATGGCGGTCCAGCATGGCCGCCATCGAGGCCGCGTCGAGCAACCGACCACCGAGCAACCGACCGTCGAGCAGGCGGTGCAAGGCAAGCGCCGCCTCGGCCACGGGACCGATCACACAGCCGTGGAAGACCCATCCCGGATGGTAGCCATGCCCGCCGACGAAGGCCGTGCCCGACATGTCCTCCGGCGTCAGCGCCAACCGCGCGTCGGCCAGGCCGAGCGGCCCCAGCACCAGGTCGTCCAAGGCCGACCCAAGGCCGCCACCGTAGACCCGCTCGATCTCCATCCGTACCAACAGGTAACCCACGTTGGAGTAGGCCCAACCCTGTTCGGGAAGGAACAGCGGGCGGTCGAGCGGGACGCGGGCGAAGAGCTCATCCCTTGGCCAAGGAGGATCGCCGCGACCCACGGCAGCGTGGTACTCGGCCAGCGAGCCGTAGTCCCCCAGCCCCGAACGATGCTGAAGCAGCTGCCTCAGCGTGTAGGGCGAGGACCCCACCGGCCCATCCAGGCCAAGGTCGCCCCGCTCGACCAGGCGCAAGGCACAGACGGCGACCAGGGTCTTGCTGAAGCTCCACCATGGCACCACCGCATGGGAGGCGCCTTCCTCCAGGCCGCCCGCCTCATCGACCACGGCGACGAAGGCGCTGGTGGCATCGTCCGCTTGCATCAAGACGGACCTTCCTCGACCAGCCGAAGCACGTAACGCAACTCGTTCAGCACCGCACCAGGCAGCTCCACCCGCTTGCTCGCCTGCGGGTCCAGCTCGAAGCCGGCTGCGAGGTAGAAGCGGATGGCGCGCTCGTTGCCCAGCAGCACCCAGAGGATGACCTCTTCAGCCCCTTGCGCCTCGAGGGCCGTCCGCGCAGCCAGCCACAGCTCGCGACCAAGGCCGGTCGACCAGTGCTCTGGCGCCACGTAGAGGGTCCACAGCTCCATGGTGCCCGGCGCCTGGTCGGCCACCTCGACGCAGGGGCCCACCGAGCAGAAGCCCGCCACCACGCCATCCACCTCGGCCACCAGGATGGTGCCATGTCCCTGGGTGATGGCCTGGGTCCACATCCGCTCGCGGCCGTCCACCGAGAGGCCGGCGAGGAAGTCGTCGGGGAGCAGGCCGCGATAGGCCGCCTGCCAGGTGAGGACGTGGACGACGGCGATGGCCCTTGCGTCGTCCAGGGTCGCTGGGCGCACCATGATCATCGGCGTAGCCAATGCACCACCTCCTCGGCGTTCCGATCCGGCGGGAACACCGGGTAGAACACCTTCGTCACCATGCCTTCGTCGATCACCAGGGTGATGCGCTTCAGCAGCCTCATCCCGCCGGCCTGGAAGGTGGGCAGCTTCAAGGCGTCGGTCAGGGCGAAGCGCTCGTCGGAGAGGATGGCGAAGGGCAGGTGCAGGCGTTCGGCCGCCTCGCGCTGGTAGGCCTCGTCCTGGGTCGAGAGGCCGAAGACCCTGGCCACGCCAAGCGCGCGCAACTCGTCGTGGTGGTCGCGGAAGGCGCAGGACTGGGGCGTGCAGCCGCGGGCGCCTGGGATCATGTCCCAACCGGGCGGGTTGTCCTCCCCTGGACGGCCCGTGCGCGGGTAGGCGTAGACCACGCTGCGGCCGGACAGGCCGGCAAGGTCCACCTTGGCTCCGTCGGTAGCCGTCAGGACCACCGAGGGCAGCGCTGCGCCGGCGAGGTGGTCGGCAGCCCCGTCGTCATGCGGGGCGGGGATGGTGGACCAGTCGGGTGCGGCGAAGCTTCGGTCGTCGGCCATGGCCCCATCTCACCATCCCAGCGCCGGCGCTGCCCTTGACCTTGACGTAACGTCATAGTCTCCACTGGAGACATGCCTCGCGTCGCCCTGACCTACCTCGCCTCCTACGCCCTCTCGCTATTGGGCAACTCGATCATCGCCATCGCCTTGCCGCTGCTGGTGCTGCTGCGCACAGGCAGCGCCCTTGCGGCCGGCACCCTGTCGCTGGCCACGGCCTTGCCCGCCGTGCTGATCGGCATCGTCGGCGGGCTGATCGTCGACCGCTTCGACCGGCGCCGCGTCTCCATCGCATCGGACTGGATCTCGGCCGCCGCGGTGGCCGCCATCCCGCTGGTGGACATGGTCTTCGGCCTCGACCTCGGCTGGTTCATCGCGCTGGGCGTGCTCGGCGCCGTCGGCGACGTGCCAGGCATGACGGCGCGGGAGGCCATGCTGCCGGCGGTGGTGCGCCGCAGCGGCGTGTCTGCCGAGCGCCTCATGGGTCTGCGCGAGAGCCTTGGCGCCTTGGTCATCGTCATCG
>CAYXJZ010000063.1:0-19384 GCA_964465355.1 uncultured bacterium
GGGACCTCTTGGGCGCCGGCCATGGCGATGGCGAGCAGGCAGAGCACGGTCAGGAGGACGCGGATCGATCGCTGCACCCCGCCATGATACGGGCCGAGGTCGGCGGTAGACTCGCGCGGATGCACCGTGTGGCTCGCATACCCCGCCTCGGCCTGCGCACCCTGCGCGCCTTCGTGCCGGCCTTGGCCGTGCCCGACGACGCTTTCGCCTCCAACTTCCTCGACGGCCAGCTGCTGGCCCTGTACCAGAGGATGGACCGCCGCGACCGTGTGCACGCCGTCGAGGTGGCCAAGCGCCTGCTCCACATCGAACCTCAGGCCGAGCGGCTCTTGGTGCAGGCCGCCTTGCTGCACGACCTGGGCAAGACCGTGGCCCCCTACATGGCCTGGGAACGGATCATGGTGCATCTGTGGACCCCGGATGCCCAGGCTGCGCTTCGCTTCCCTGCTCGCCTCCAAGAGGCCTGGCGGCGCCACCGCCGCCATCCCGAGGTCGGCGCCGACGCCCTGCTGGCCATCCGCGCCGACCCAAGGCTGGTTGCCCTCGTGGCAGGCCATCACCGCTCGCCTGGCGACGACCGGGGTGCCCAGCTGCTTCGGCTGGCGGACGAGGGCCACTGATGCAGCAGAGCGGTTCGCCGTGGGCCTGGGTGCAGGCCCTGCCGCGTTTCGGTCCCCAACCAGGGCTGGAACGGATGAGGACGCTGCTGGCCAGGCTGGGCCAGCCACAGGACGCCATGCAGGTGGTGCTGGTGGCGGGCACCAACGGCAAGGGGTCGGTCACCGCCCTGCTGGACGCCATGCTGCGCGCCGACATCGGACGCAGGGCGGCGATCGGTCGCTTCGTCAGCCCCCACCTCCACCGTTTCGAGGAACGCTTCTGGGTGGAGGGCGCACCGGTGCCAGCGGATGAGCTGGAACCCTTGCTGGAGGAGGTGCGGCCGGTGGCCGAGTCGTTGGGCGCCACCTTCTTCGAGCTGTTGACGGCGGTCGCGCTGCTGGCTTTCGCGCGTGCTGGGGTGGGCACGGCGGTGCTGGAGGTGGGCATGGGCGGGCGACTCGACGCCAGCAACGCCACCGAGCCGGTGCTGAGCGTCATCACCCAGGTGGCCCTCGATCACGAGGCGGTGCTGGGCGAGACCCTCGAGGCCATCGCCGCCGAGAAGGCGGGCGTGTTGCGTCCAGGGCGTCCGGCCGTGACCTCGGCGCAAGGCCCTGCGCTGGAAGTCATACACCGCAGGGCCCAGGCCATGGCGGTGCGCCTGACGGTGCTCGATGACCTGAACTGGTCCCAGCGCTCCTCGGATTGGAGCGGTGTGGTGGTCCACGGCCTCGGCCCCGGTCCCGTGGCCACGCCGCTGTTGGGCCGCCATCAGGCGCGCAACCTGGCCACCGCCGTCCTGGCCGCCCACGCCCTCGGCCTGCCATGGCAGGCCGTGACGGCCGGCGCCGTGATGGTGCGCTGGCCTGGGCGCCTCGAGGCCCTGCAGGCCTACGGCCGGCGCTGGCTGCTCGACGGCGCGCACAACCCCGCCGGCGCGACTGCGCTGCTGCAGGCGCTGAGCGAGCTTGGCGCCCAACCCGCCGTGGCGGTGGTCGGCGTCTCGGCGGACAAGGACCATGACGCGATGGCGGCGGCGATCGCGCGCATGGCCCCGCGGCTGCTGCTGACCAGGGCCATGACCAGCCCCCGGGCAGCCGACCCGGCGGCTCTGCACGACCGCCTCCGTGCCTTCACGCAGCAGGACGCGTTGGTGGAGACCTGGGAATCACCGGTCGAAGCCAGGGTCAGGGCCCTCGAGCTGGCGCCCCCCGGCGCCACCGTGCTGGTGGCGGGCAGCCTGTACCTGGTGGCGGAGATGCGTGAGCAGCTGCAGGCACACCAGACTCGCTAAGGTATGTCCATGGACGTCAACAAGGGCAACCTGCGGTGGTTGTTGGACGCCGACCCCTCCGTGCGCTGGCAGGTCATGCGCGACATCGCCGGTGAGGCCGACGAGGTGGTTGACGCCGAGCGCGCACGGGTGGCCACCGAGGGCTGGGGCGCCCAGTTGCTCGCCAGCCAGCGGGACGACGGCATGTGGATGGTTCCCGACCCAGAGTGGCCATTGGCGCCCACCCTCTACACCCTGCTGCTGCTCAGGGCCATGGGCCTCGATCCGGCCAGCGAGCCGGCCAAGAAGGCGGTGGGCCTGGTCCGCGAACGCGTCACCTGGGCGTACTGGGGCAACGCCCCCTTCTTCGAGGGCGAGGTCGAGCCCTGCATCAACGGCGGGGTGCTGGCGGTCGGCGCCTACTTCGGCGAGGGCAGCGAGCGGCTGGCCCACAGGTTGCTCGGCGAGCAGCTGGAGGACGGCGGCTGGAACTGCGAGGCGGAACGGGGTTCGACGCGTTCCTCCTTCCACACCACGATCTGCGTCCTCGAGGGCCTGCTGGCCTTCGAGAAGTCGCGTGGCGGCGTGCCTGCCGTGGCGGAGGCCCGGCATAGGGCCCACGAGTACCTGCTGGAGCGCCGCATGCTCAGGCGGGCGTCCACCGGCGAGGTCATCAGCCACAAGTGGACGCGCTTCGCCTTCCCCACCTTCTGGCGATACGACGTCCTACGCGGCCTCGACTACCTGCGTGTTGCCGGGGTCGGTTTCGAGGAGCGGTTGGCCGAGGCCGTCGAGCTGGTGGCGAAGCGGCAGCACCAGAACGGTCGCTGGCCCCTTGGCGCCGTCCACCCCGAGAACCACATGCCCTTGCAGATGGACCCAGGGCGAGGCCTGGCCAGCCGCTGGAACACCTTGCGCGCGGCGCGGGTGCTCGACTGGTTCAGGGGCTGACTCGGTCGCCGTCCGGTTTCGCGTCGTCGTCGCCCGGCTTGCGCGGCCACAAGTGCTTGGCGATGGACACCAGGGCTAGCGGCACCGTGCCCGTGAAGAGGCTGAAGGCATGGTCGGTGCCATGGCCGAGGCGCAGGCTCACCAGCCCTACCAGCAGGGGATAGAGGGCCAGTGTGAGCAAGGAGGCTGGCGTGGCATGGCGCATGATGAGCAGCAAGGCAAGCAGCAGGACAAGGCCGGCCAGGCCGGCCAGGGGGTAGAGCGGCAGCGAGGCGCCAAGGATGGTGGCAAGCCCCTTGCCGCCGCGGAAGCCGACGAACACCGACCAGGCATGGCCCACCACGGCGCCCACCCCGGCCACCAGCGTCACCAGCAGCGCGGTGCGCACATCCAGCCCCATGACGGCGGCGATGCGCATCCCAAGGTAGGTGGCTGCTGCGCCCTTGGCCAGGTCGATGAGCAGCACGCCTGCACCCAGCGCCCAGCCGAGGTTGCGCGCGGTGTTCATGGCGCCCATGTTGCCTGAGCCCACCTCGAAGATCCTTCGGCCCTTGAGGCGGGCGGCCAGCTCGGCGGTAGGGATGGCGCCAAGCAGGTAGCCGACGGCGGCTGCTGCGAGCAAGGTCAGCACAGGGCCTCCAGGGATCGCACCTGGCCGACATGCCACCTGACGTAGCGCAGCAGGGCGCGCCAGTGCCGCTGCCGGTCGTGGGGCGGCTGCTTCACGGCCTCGGTCAGGGAGCCGTGGCAGAGCAGGTGCAGCTCGGCCATGGCCGCCTCGCCAAGGAAGAGCTGGCGCGCCTCGGCACCGTGATCGCCAAGGGCGTCGGGACCGCGGATGTTGGAACCGAGCGCTTCGTCAGCGTGTTGGGCGCAGCGCGCCGTACCCTCGCCCACGATCAGGTAGCTGGGGGGCAAGGCACATGACCCGCCGGCTTCCGGCCTACAGCTGGCGACCTGGGGATGGAAGCCGGTGGCCGTCAGCATCTTCCAAGCGTAGGCCAAGGCAACGGCCTCCGGGTCGACATGGGCATGAACGCCTCGCAGGCCGCTGGCCACCAAGGCGTAGAGCCGCTCACCGACCGGCTGGTCGACCGTGAGGGCGTCGGCCAGGTCGGCCATGAGGTGGGCGTATGGATAGGCCTCAGGCCGTGTGAGACCGGCCAGGGCGCCGTTCAGTTGGACCTGGGTGATGAGCGCAAGATCTTCCTCGCGTCGCCGCCAGTACTGCACGGTCACGTCGTGGAACAGCGAAAGGCGCGCCAGGTTGCCACCTGGCAGCTTGCCCTTGCGCGCCACGGCGCGCCACTTGCCGGCTGGGGAGAGCAGCGTGGCGACCACGTCCCCACTGGGCAGCGGGCTGCGGCGCAGGACCAATGCGTCCCTGACTTGGGTGCGTCGCACGGTGCAGTGTACGCCCGCAGCCGCGCTGGCCGGGTAGCCGTTCAGTCTGCGTTGGTCCCGCCTGGGTCGCCCACAGCACGGGTCTTGGTGGCCGGCGCCTTGCCGGCCGCCTTCGGCTTCTTGGTGGCCGGCCCGGTCTTCTTGCTTGCTGCCTTGGTCTTGGCGCTCGCGCCCTTGGTGGCACTCTTGGTCGCTCGCTTCGCAGCCGGCTTCTTGGCGGCGGTCTTCTTGACCGCCTTCCTTGCTGTGGTCTTGCGTGCCCGTCCACCGCCACCGGCAGCCACCTTGGCATCGATCAGCTTCATGGCCTCGTCAAGGCTGATGGTGAGGGGGTCCTGACCGTCGGCCATGGTGGCGTTGACCTTGCCCATCTTCACGTATGGCCCGTACCTGCCCTCGTGCACCGTGACCTCGTCACCGCTGGTGGGGTCCTTGCCGAGCTCGCGCAGCGGGGCGTTGCGCCGCTCCTTCTTGGCCAGCAGCTCCAGCGCGATGGGCAGGTCGACCTCGAGCAGCTCCACGCCCTTTGGCAGGCTGGCGAAGGTGCTGCGGTGCTTGACGTAGGGACCGAAGCGGCCGATATGGGCCTCGATCTTCTCGCCGCTCTCGGGGTGCTGACCCAACTGGCGGGGCAGGTCCAGCAGCTGCTGGGCCAGGTCCTGCGTCACCTGGTCGGTGCTCACGCCTGGTGGCAGCGACACGCGCTTGGGTCGCTCGCCGTCCACGGCGTCGCCCAGCTGCAGGTAGGGCCCGTATGGTCCACGCTTGAGCAGCATGGGCAGACCGCTTGGGTCGTGATCCCCCATGCTCTGGTCTGGCGCCGTGCCCTCGCGCAGCATGGTCTCCAGCTCGGCCTCGGTGAGGTCGGCGGGGGCCAGGTCTTCGCGCAGGCTGGTGGTCTTGACCTCGCCGTCGATGCTGCCCTCGGCGTAGGGGCCGTAACGCCCGACCCGCACCTTGAAGTCACCCCACTTGGCATGCTCGATGGTGGACAGTGCGCGCGCGTCCAAGGTGGCCAAGCCGCTCTTGACGCGTTCGGCGATGCCGTTCTCGCCTGCGTAGAGCGCGTGGACGTAGGGCACGCGCTTCTGCCGACCAGCGGCGATCTCGTCCAGATCGGCTTCCATGCGGGCGGTGAAGCCGGTGTCGACCAGCTGCGCGAACTGCGCTTCGAGCAGGCTGTTGGTGGCGAAGGCGGTGAAGGTGGGCACCAGCTGGCTGCCTTGCTTGCGGGCGTACTGACGCACCTGGATGGTGTCGATGATCGAGGCGTAGGTGCTCGGTCGTCCGATGCCCTCGTCCTCCAGCGTCTTGACCAGGGAGGCCTCGGTGTAGCGGGGCGGCGGCTTGGTCTCGTGCCCCTGCTCCTGCAGCGAGACGGCCTGCAGCGGATCGCCCTCGCCAAGGGGCGGCAGCGGTTGCTCGCGGGCGTCCAAGGCGGCGTCCGGATCGTCGCTGCCTTCGACGTAGGCGCGCAGGAAGCCGGGGAAGACGGTTGTCTGGCCGGTGGCGCGGAAGCCGGCGAGCTGCTCGCCTGCCGCGGCCTCGATCTGGGCGACCACCGAACGCAGGCGGGCATCGGCCATCTGGCTGGCTACCGTGCGCTGCCAGATCAGGTCGTAGAGCGCAGCGTCGCGGTCGCGCAAGCCGAGTTCCTGGGCCGTCTTCATCTCCACACCCGCCGGTCGGATGGCCTCGTGCGCCTCTTGCGCACCCTTGGCTGCCTTGCCTGCGCGACGGGGCTCGGTCTGCAGGTAGTCCCGGCCGTAGCGTTCGACCACGGTGCGGTGGATGCCTTCCAAGGCCTCGCCGGCCAGGTTGGTGCTGTCGGTGCGCATGTAGGTGATGAGGCCGCGCTCGTAGAGGCCCTGGGCCACGCGCATGGTGTCGCGGGCGCTCATGCCGAGCTTGCGGCTGCCCTCCTGCTGCAGGGTGGAGGTGCGGAAAGGCTCGGGCGGCCGGCGCTTGCGCTCGCTGGCCTCCACCGAGGTCACGGTCCAGAGCCCGTCCACCAGCTCCTTGGCGAGTGCTGCCGCCTGTGCCTGGTCGAGCAGGACCACGTCGCGACCTTGGACCAGGTTCTCCTTCAGCCGACCGCTGTGGTCGTCGAAGTCGCGACCGCTTGCCACCCGCACGCCGCCCAACTGGTGCAGCGTCGCCTTGAACTCCTGGACCCCAGCAGCCTGCTGCTCCTGCCAGCCAAGGGTGGCCTGCAGGTCCCAGTAGGCGCCTGCGTTGAAGTCGAGGCGCTGCTTCTCGCGCTCGACCAGCAGCCGCACGGCCACGCTCTGTACGCGGCCGGCGGAGAGGCCGGGGGCGATCTTCTTCCACAGCAGCGGGCTGAGCTCGTAGCCCACCAGGCGGTCGATGACCCGCCGCGCCTCCTGCGCCTCGACCAGGTCGCTGTCGATGTCGCGGGTGGCTTCCAAGGCGCGGTCGATGGCGCTGCGGGTGATCTCGTGGAAGGCCATGCGCCGCACAGGCACCTTGGGTTGGAGCACCTCGACCACGTGCCAGCCGATGGCCTCGCCCTCGCGGTCCTCATCCGTCGCGATGAACAGCTCGTCGGCGTCCTTGAGCGCTGCCTTGAGCTCGCGCACCGTCTTCTGCTTGCCAGGCGAGATGATGTAGAAGGGCTTGTAGCCGTCTAAGTCGATGCCGAAACGCAGGTTGGCCGGCGCACCGGTCAGTTCCTTGGCCTGCTTGGCGTTGGCCGGCAGGTCGCGCACGTGACCCATGCTGGCCAGCACCTTGTAGCCGTCGCCAAGGAAGCGGCTGATCGTCCTCGCCTTGGTCGGCGACTCGACGATCACCAGCCTCTTCGGCGCACCGTTGGAACTCCTCTTCGCCACTTGCCCACGTCCTCTCGAAGCGGCGGCCATTATATGGAGGGTTCCTGTGAAGTCAAGCGAAGCAACCCGCGGAGGGGTCGTGCATTGACCCGATCACATTGCGCGGTGGCCGGTTCACATCGCCCGGCGATGCGAGATGGCGCGGCCGAGCGTCACCTCGTCGGCGTACTCGAGATCACCGCCCACCGGTAGGCCGTAGGCGATGCGGCTGACCTTCAGGCCGCGCTCCTGCATGGCCCTGGCCATGAACATGGCGGTGGCCTCGCCCTCGACGGTGGTGGAGGTGGCCAACACCACCTCGGCCACACCGTCGAGCCGCGTCCACAGCGACTCGATCGTCAGGTCCTTCGGCCCCACCCCCTGCATGGGGGAGAGCGCCCCGTGCAGCACGTGGTACAGGCCCTGATACTCACCCGAGCGTTCGATGGCCAGCACGTCGGCCGGGTGCTCCACCACGCAGATCAGGCTCGTGTCGCGACGCAGTTCGGCGCACACGGCGCAGAGCGCTTGGTCCTTGGCCTTGACGTTGTGGCATCTCGGGCAGCGGTCAAGGCCGTGCTTGGCGTCGAGCAGCGCCTGCGCCAGCGTCTCGACCTCCTCCTCCGACTTGTTGAAGAGGTGGAAGGCAAGGCGCTGGGCCGACTTGGGTCCGATGCCGGGCAGGCGCCCGAGCTCGCGGATGAGCTGGAGGAGCGGAGCGGGGTAGCGCAAGGAGCTAGAACATCCCCGGCAGGCCGCCGAGGCCGCCCATGGCGGAGCCCATCTCGCGCTCCTGGATCTCCTTGCTCAGCCTCAGGGCGTCGGCGACGGCAGCGGTCACCAGGTCCTCCAGCAGGCTGAGGTCCTCGGTGTCGACAGCGCCTGCCTCGATCTTCACGGCAGTGATGCGCCCGTCACCGGTGGCGGTGGCGCGGACGAGGCCGCCGCCTGCGCTGCCCTCGATGCTCAGGGTAGCCAGCCGTTCCTGGGCCTCGGCCACCTTGCGTTGGGCGCGTTGGGCTTCCTTCATCAGCTTCTGCACGTTCATCAGGCTCCTCCAATGTCAGGGTCTTGGTCGGGGACGACCGCCTCGTCGGCTGCGGCGGGCTCGGCGGCGGTTCCCGTCTGGGTGGTGGTGGGTGGGCGCAGGATGCGGATCACCCGGCCGGGGAAGACGGAACGCAGCAGCGCCACGCCTTGAAGCGCGGCCGGGGCAGGAACGTCGTCATCTGCTGTGTCGTCCCTGGCATCGTCCTCCTCGTCATCATCCAGCGGGGCCGGGGGTTCCGGCGTCGTGGACGCCACCATCCCCGAGCCCCTCAGGCTTTTTTTGGCGGAGGCTCCTCGCTGGCCGATGACCAGGTGTTCTCGAAGTCCGTCCCACTGGCGTCGTCGACTTGATCGGCGACCACAGGCTGGCTGGCGACCACTGGCTGACTCGCGATCACGGGGTCGTCGGCCACGACTGGGGCGGCCGCGGCACCGGCGGGCGTCGGCGCGGCTGCGGCCCTTGGCGGGTAGCGCATCCTTCCACCGGGTCCTTCGAGCTGCACCTCCAGCCCGGCCCCGCCGCGTTCGTCGATGAGGGCGAGCAGGTCCTTCTCGCGCTGACGCAGCTGGTTGTAGTGGAAGCCGTAGACCTCGCTGTAACGCAGGGTCAGCACGCCGCCTTCGAGTTCGGCGGCTGCGGGCTGGAGGAAGGCCTTGAGCTGCGTGCCTGCGTGGATCCAGGTCTGGTGCCAGCTGAAGCGCCCCGGCGCAGCGGTGGGGGCGTCGGGTGCCTTGGCCGCCGGGGGGCGGCCGCGGACGGGTGGCGAAGGGGCATGCGGGTCGAAGGCCGGCGCCGACGAAGGCCCTGCGTCCGCCATGCCACCGCGCTGGGCAGCCGCGCGGTCGCCGGAGGCTGCTCGCTGGGATGGCGCGCGGCCGGGCGCTGCATCCTTCGTGCTGGGCGCGGCGGTGCTGGGCGATGGCGCGGTTGCGGCTGCCGGTGGCGCAGTGGTCGCCCCGGCCGTGGCCAGGCTCGCTTGCTCCTCGTTGGCGGACGAACCGCTGCCCGCCCTGGCGGCCTTGAGCAGCGTGACCTCCAAGGCGTAGAGGTCCCCTTGGCGCACGAAGCGCTCAGACGCCCCGTCGAGCGCGTCGATGGCGCGCACCAGCGCCTGTGGCTGCCACAGCGTCGGGCCGTCTTCGGCCAGCTGCCGGAAGAGCAGGTCGCGCAGGTGGCGACCCAGCTGCTCCACCACCGTCCGCGGCGCGAAGCCGTCGCGGTACAGATCGGCCGCGCTGAGCAGCAGTGGCGACCAGTCGCCGGCCATCAGCGCCTGGGCCAGTGCCGTCAGGCGGTCGAGTGGCGGCAGGCCGAGCGTGGCCTCGGTCTGCGCCAAGGTGATGCGCTCGCCGTCGACCAGCAGGCGTTCGAGCAGCGACTCGGCGTCGCGCATGGCGCCGTCGGCTGCGCGGGCCACCAAGGCCAAGGCCTCGGCCTCGGCCTCCACCCCGGCCTCCTCGCACAGCCGCGCCATCTTGCTGCGGATCTGCTCCTCGGAGAGCCGTCGGAAGCGGAAGTGCTGGCAGCGTGAGAGCACCGTAGGCGGCAGCTTCTCCGGCTCGGTGGTGGCGAGCACGAACACAAGGCCCGGCGGCGGCTCCTCCAAGGTCTTGAGCAAGGCGTTGGCGGCCGCCCGTGAGAGCATGTGGGCCTCGTCGAGCACCCACACCCTCCTGCCACCCCGCAGGGAGGCGAGGCGCACCTTCTCGCGCAGGTCGCGCACGTCGTCCACCGAGTTGTTGGAGGCGGCGTCGAGCTCGATCACATCGGGATGCTGGCCCGCCTGGACGAGGCGGCAGGACTCACAGACGCCGCAGGGGCGCTGCTCTGGGGCAGCATCGCAGTTCACGGCCATGGCCAGCAGGCGGGCCGAGGTGGTCTTGCCGACGCCGCGGGGTCCGGAGAACAAGTAGGCATGACCCACCTGGTCGCGCCGGAGGGCAGCAAGGAGCACGTCCTTGACATGCTCTTGCCCCACCACCTCGTCGAAACGCCGTGGCCGTGCGCGTTGGTAGATCGACGCCATCGCGGCCAAGCTACCACGGTGTTCCGCAGGCTTCCGAAGGCAGGTAGCATGCGCGCATGGCTGGGACCTTGGGAGGCTTCGGCGTCGCTTTGGGCGGCGGGACGGCGCGAGGCATGGCGCACATGGGTGTGCTGTCGGTCCTCGAGGAGCGCGGCTGGCGTCCCGACGCCATCGCCGGCACCAGCTCAGGCGCGGTGGTGGGCGCGATGGTGGCCCTCGGCGTGCCTCCGCTGCAGGTGGCCAGCCTCCTGCGCCGCGTGGGCGCAAGGGAGGTCTGGCGCCAGGGCTTGGATCCAGGCCTGCTGGAAGGCAGCCTGATCCGAGGCAGGCGCTTGGAGGCCTGGCTCGATCGCGAGGTGTTGGGCGGCGCCACCTTCGCCGACGTCCGCATCCCCTTCGTGGTGGCATGCACCGACCTTGGCAGCGGTGAGCTGCGCCTGCTGCGTGAAGGCTCGCTGGCCAGGGCGGTGATGGCCAGCTGTGCGCTCCCGGGCTTCTTCACGCCGGTCATGGAGGGCGACGAGGTGGTGGTGGACGGTGGCCTGATCGAGGCCGTGCCCTTCCGCGCCCTTGCCGCCTTGGCGCCGGGGCGCCTGCTCGGGATCCATACGGGCATCGACGCCCAACGATCCAAGCTCATCGGCTTCATTAGGCGTGCGCAGCGCAGGGGCTGGGGCAAGCGGTGGCTGGACTGGTCGCTGGCCCGTGGCGTGGCCGGACCATGGTCGCGACTGTGGCGTGGCCTCGCCTTGGCCGCCGCGGCCTACGAGCGGGGCGTGGATGTCCCGCGGGATGCCTACTTGCTGCACACGCGGCCGCCGGTGGCCTGGTGGGACTTCCATCGCAGCGAGGAGGCGGTGGTCGCAGGCGTGCGAGCGGCCACCGAGGCCTACGACCATGGTGACCTCAGGACATGGCTGCTGGGGGAGACCGCAGCAGCGGCCGCCACGGCCATCACCACCGAGGTGGTGACGTGAGCTGGTACCTGCTCGACGCGGTGGCCGGGTCGGCCGTGTGGGCACCGGCCTCGCGACTGGCCGCGGCCCTTGACGGCGCAGCGACCTCAGCCGCCGGCACCTCGGTCGACGGCTCGGGGGCCACCGAGGAGCGCGCAGCCGCCTACGCCGAGCTGTGGCGGGCCGTCGCCACCGCCGGTGGCGACCTGGCCGACGCCCTGGCCGACGCGCTGCTGTACGGCGAGGGCGCCTGGGCGGCGGCGGTGGCCGCCCGTCCAGCCTGGGTGGGAGGCTCCGAGCAGGTGGGCGTGGCCTTGACCGCCGATCTGCGCAAGGTGCTCACCGTCATGCATCGTTGCCTCGAGGCGCGCGAAGGGCCGACATGGCCGGCACCTGCCGGCGCCGATGCCGACCCGCAGCGTGCTCGGGTGGCCGAACTGCTGTGGCGTGGCGATCCCGCGACGCTGGTGGCCGAACTGCGGCGGGTGGCCGCCCTGCGCGGCGCCGGCCCTCTGGCGCGCCACGCGGCCATCGCCTGGGACGGCGCGGCCTGGAAGGCAGCAGCAGCACGGTCGGTGGACCCGCTGGTGGGTGTGGAGGCCCAGCTGGCCCGCATGGACGCCAACGTGGCCGCCTTCCTGGCCGGCCGCCCTGCTCACGCCATGCTGCTGTACGGGCCGCGAGGCAGCGGCAAGTCGACGGCGGTGCGAGGCCTGCTGGAGCGCTTCGCGACGCAGGGGCTGCGCATGGCCGAGGTGGGCGCCGACCTCGGCGGCCTCGGCAAGGCGCTGGCGGCCTTGGGCCCATGGCCCTTCCCGACCCTCCTCGCTCTGGACGACCTGGCCTTCGAGGAGGGCGAGCGGGGTTACCGACCGCTGCGCTCCCTGCTCGAGGGGGGCCTGCGCGACCTACCGCCCAGGCTGCTGGTGGCCGCCACCTCCAACCGCAGGCACCTGGTGAGGGAGCGGATCAGCGACCGCCCCGATCCCCTCGACGACGACGTGCATGCCTGGGACACCCACCATGAGCGCCTTGCGCTGTCCGATCGCTTCGGGCTGCTGCTCACCTTCCCCCACGTCGACCGGCAGCGCTACCTGCGCCTGGTCGGCGCCCTGCTGCAGGACGACGCCGATGCCGTGCTGGACGAAGGGATGGAGGCGGAGGCGGTGGCCTTCGCCGAGCGCGGCAACGGCTACTCCGGCCGCACGGCCAGGCAGTTCGTCACCGAGCTGCGTTCGCGTCCACCCTACTGAGGTCGCCAAGGGAGAGGGCGAAGCTGGCCAAGGCGTACATCTCGCCGCGGCGCAGGGTGCGGCCAGGATCACCGAAGCCGAGGCCGATGCCCACCAGCTCCGACCAGGTGGCCGTGTCGCCGGCCCAGCCGCTGCCTGGCGCCAACGCCAGCGCGTCGATGAAGCGGCCTAGGGCTGCGGCGGCAGCCTCAGGGCTCAGGCCGCCGCTGCCGAGGCCCAGCTCGGCGATCAGCGGGGAGACCAGTTCGGGCCGACCGAAGGGGCGACCCGCCAGGTTCGCCAACAGGTAGGTGAGGCCGGCAGGGCTGACCTCGCCGTCGAGGCGAGGGTCGTTGTCGTAGCCACCCACGGCCAGCCCCCAGCGCAGCAGGGTACGGAAGTCGAGGTAGTGCGGGTGCTGCACCGGCCCTGCTGCCGTGCGCGGTTGCACCGGAGGCAGGTAGGCGCCGCGGCTGGCCAGGACGGCGCGCACCTGGGCGATGGCCCTCGTGTCGGCCGCCAGCTCGGCGGGGGAGAGGCCGAGGCCGACCGCCAGGGCGGCGGCCACCCCGACGGCCTCGGCCAGCGCCATGCCGAAGGGCACCACCCGGGCGCTGGCATGGGCGATGGGGTCGAAGCCGGCCGCCTTGCCGACCACCCAGAGGCCATCCACCCCTTGGGGCACGGTCATGCACAGCCTGGCGCCGTAGATCTGCGGCAGGCCGAAGACGAAGCCGTCGTCGCCAGGCGTGAGGGTCTGCACGTCCATGGGGTAGCCGCCAGCGGCCACGTCCTGCTCGGTCACCACGTGGTTCAAGACGTCGTCGACGCTGAGCTGGCAGTGGGCTGAGAGATGCCGGGTCTCACGCACGTAGAGCGTCTCGGCCACGCCGGCAGGCCGGGCGTTGGCGAAGCCGGGCACCTCGGCAGCCAAGTAGGCCACCACCCCTGGCACCTCGGCGGCTGCCCTGGCATGACCTTCTGCCAGGCTCTGAGGATCGAAGGGGTCGATGCCGTAGATGAGCAAGGCGTTGATCCACACCGCCCCGTCGTCCTGCCTCGCCACGTTCAGCCCCCGCAGGCGCAGACCCTGGGCACTGCTGCGGTAGGCGGCCGGGTAGCCGCCGAAGTGGCCATAGGCGACGGCGTCGTCCACGTAGGCGTAGCCGCGACCACCACGCGAGGCCGCGCCCCTGCGCAGCGCCGCCCAGTCGACCCCCTCCACCCTGAACATGAGGGTGTCGACCATCCGCGCCTGATGCCCGAGCGAGGTGAAGCCGATGGTGCTCCTCGCCCCTGCAGCCGCGGCGAAGTCGGCATCGGCGGTGCCGTCGACGACGGTGGTGGCCTGGATCAGCCGATCGCCGACCTGGACGCCGACCACCCTCGAACCCTCCATCCATGGCCTCGGCTGCGGTTGCGCCAGGCGCACCGTCACGCCGGCATCCCGTAGCAAGGCCGTGAAGGCGGCCTCGGCCCGCTGCACGTCGAAGCCGTTGTGGCGCCCCACCAGCCGCCACCATCGCTCGAAGAGACCACGCTGGAAGTCCACCGGCGTGACCCGCAGGTCGAGCATCGTCAGGGCGCCCTCGACGAACAGACCGCCGACGCGAGAGGCGGGGCTGAGCAAGAGGGTGGCGGCGCCCTGCTCGGCGGCGGCCACAGCAGCGGCGATGGCTTCTGGCTCACTGCCGACGACCACCACGTCCCAGTGCTCGTCGGCTTGGGCCTGCCCGAGGGCGGGCATGCCCAGCCAACACAACGCTGCCAACAGCAGCAGGGCGGGCATGGCCGTCCTCCACCTGCTCATGCTGGCACCGGTTCGAGCCAACCCGAGGCCACCAGGTCGTCGGCGATGGCCTCGGCAGCATGAGGTCGCCCTGCCGACAGCGCGTGACGACGCATCCGCTCGCGCCGCTCTGGCTCATCGAAGAAGCGCTGCACCTTGAAGGTGAAGGTGGTCAGGGGGTCGATGCGCATCCCGGCCCCCACCTCCAAGAGGTGGTTGGCGTTGGCCTCCTCCTGCAGGGGGTAGGGGTTGACCACCGCGAAGGGCAGCCCGGCCGCAAGGGCCTCTGCCGAGGTGAGTCCGCCCGGCTTGCTGGCCAGCAGGTCGGCGGCCGCCATGTAGATCGGCACCTCGTCGCTGTAGCCGAGGATGCGGAAGCGCACAGGCCCCTCGTGGCCCTCCACCGCCTCGCTCAGGGTGTGACGCAGGTCGGCGGAGCGACCGGTGATGACCACCACCGTCATCTGCCGCCTGAACTGCTTGAGCTGCTTGAGCATGTCGAGCACCACCTTGGCCTCCATGCCGCCGGTCATCATCAGCAGCAGCTCACTGTCCTGCGAGAGGCCGATGGCTTCCCTCGCCTCGGCCTTGAGGGGCAGTCGGGCGAAGCGCTGGTCGATGGGGATGCCGCTGACCCGCACCTTGCCCATGTCGACACCGACGGCGCGCAGGTGGGCTGCCAGCTCATCGCTGCCGACGTAGTAGCGGCGCAGGTCGAGCTGCATCTGCAGCCCATGGATGTGGTAGTCGGTCATGACCGAGACCTGCGGCAGAGCCAGGTGGCGGCTGCGGCTGGCGAGGATGTTGGCTGCCAGGAAGTGGGTGTTGACCACGAGCTGAGGCCGGAAGGCGGCGAGCTGCCTTGGCAGGTGGAAGCTGATCAGGCGGGTGAGCCGAGCCAGCAGCCTGGCCTGGCGGCTCTTCTCCTCACGCGAGGCGTCGAGTCGCTTGCCCAGCCAGTCCACCAGGTCGGGGGCGGTGCGCACCAGATCGAAGTAGGCCTGCCGGTAGAGGCGCCGGAAGGGTGCGGTGGTGTAGTCCAACAGGTCGATATGGCGCACGTCGGCACCCCGAGCGGCCAGCACCTGCTGGAGCGCGCGGCCTGCGGCGACGTGGCCGGAACCGATGGAGGCGGACACGATCAGGACCCGCGGGGGCTGAACGACCGTCATCCCTGGAAGTCTACCAACGGACGATGAAGCGCTCCATGCGGCTTCGACCTCAACCCTGTACCTGGCCGTCTGCTAGCCTTTGGTGAAGGAGGCACCCTATGACCCGGTCGAACCTCGGCGGTGTCCTCGGTCTGCTGACGCTCGCCATGGTGCTGAGCGCGTGTGAGTCCGACCCTGCCCCCCAACTCCATGATCTCTACGTCTCCGGTGTGCTCGACCAACAGATCAGCTGGTTCTACGGCGAGCCTCGGGTCTTCGACCTGGGTGGCGCCTCGCTGACCTTGACCGATGCGCCGGAGGGACTCAGTGCCCGCCCCTGGACCGTTGTCCAGGCACTCTGGGTGGACGGCGAGCCGGCCATCGTCGGGCCTTGGGCCGACGGCCCGGCCGCGCCGGTGGAGGTCAACCGCATCCCCTTGACCACCGACCTGCGGGTGCGCACCATGCTTGACACCTCGGCGATCGTCTACTACGACGGCAGCGCCTGGCTCAGCCTCGGCGAGTTCGATCCGGCCGGCCTCGATCACCGGGTCAGCCCGCGCCCACGCCTGAACAGGCTGCGCGGTCTCGGTGAGCTCACGGCGGCCGAGGCCGACCTGCTCGCGGCCCGGCTCGAGCAGCTCGCTGAACCGCTGGTGGTGTCCTTCCTCACCGGCGGTGACGTGCCACGCCGTTCGAGTGACGGCCTGTCGGAACTCAGATCGACGGCCGTGCACGTGAGCCAAGGGCTGAGCACCGATCCTGACGCCTTCGAACCCCCACCGCGCGACGTGCCATACGAGGTGGTTGCCAGCGGCCAACAGGCCATCGGCGTGCGCAACGCCAGCTACCTGCTGCTGCGTGACCGCGAGGAGTTCTCCCGTGCATGGGCCCAGGCCCATGCCAGCCAGCTGACGCCTCCGGCTCCACCGGTCGTCGACCCGAGCAGGGAGACGCTGGTGGCGGTGTTCATGGGTGAGCGGCCTTCGGGCGGTTATGCGGTGTCGGTGCGTGGCGTCGCCATCGAGCAGGGCGATCTGGTGGTCGAGCTCAGCTTCAGCTCGCCTGCGCCGGGGTCCATGACCACCATGGCCCTGACCAGCCCTTGGCTGATCCTGCGGGTGCCGCGCAGCGGTGTGCCCGCCGTGTGGTTCCGCGATGCTGACACCGGCCGACTGATGGCGGTGGCGCGGCGGGAATAGGTGTGTCTTCTGAGTGGGCCCTAGCCCACTCAGAAGACCCGGGCTTTCGGGGGACCCCGGTCCCCCGAAAGCCCCTTGGTTCAGGTGAGCGAGGTCGGGTCGAACAGCCTGCGGTACTCATCCACCGCGTAGCGGTCGGTCATGCCGGCCAGGTAGTCGATCACCGCTCGGTCCTGGCCAAGGCGCTTGGCCTCGGCGACGTTGGCTGGCGGCAGCATGTCGGGGGCCTGCATGTATGCCTCGTACAGGCGGCCGAGGATGTGGTCCGCCTTGCGGGTCATGCGGATCAGCCGGTGGTGGTAGTAGAGGTTCTGGTACAGGAAGTGCTTGAGCTCGGCGAGCTTGGCGCCCAGTTCGGGGCTGCTGCCGACCAGGGTGGACGGGTGGTCGCGCACGTCGTCGATGGAGGCCACCCCGGCCTCATGCAGCCTCTTGGCCGTGTGCTCCACCGCGTCGCCGATCATGCGGCCGAGCAGTTCGCGTACAAGGGCGTAGCGCGCCTGGTTGTCGAAGCGGCTCGGCTCGATGCCGAGATGCTCCATGACCTCGGCCACCACAGGCACCTGCTGGATCTGGAAGGGCGTGAGATGGTTCGAGCGCAGGCCGTCGTCGAGATCGTGGGCGTTGTAGGCCAGCTCGTCTGCCACGTTGACCACCTGGGCCTCCAGGCTGGGGCGCTTCTCCGGCTCCCAGCTGCTGTCGGGCAGGTCGTACTCGGTCTCGTGCTTCATGATGCCTTCCAGCGTCTCCCAGGTGAGGTTGAGCCCCTTGAAGTCCGGGTAGCGCTGCTCGATCTCTGTGACGATGCGCAGGCTCTGGCGGTTGTGGTCGAAGCCCCCGAAGTCGCTGGCCAGGCGGTCGAGGCTGGCCTCGCCTGCGTGGCCGAAGGGCGGATGGCCGAGATCGTGTGCCAAGGCGACGGTCTCTGCCAGGTCTTCGTTGAGGCCGAGTGCGCGGGCGACGGAACGCGCGACCTGCGCCACCTCCAAGGTGTGCGTGAGTCTGGTGCGGTAGTAGTCGCCCAGGTAGTTGACGAAGACCTGCGTCTTGTACTCCAGCCGGCGGAAGGCGCTGGTGTGGATGACCCGGTCGCGGTCCTTCTGGAAGCAGGTGCGGTAGGCGCCTTCGGTCTCGGGATGGACCCGCCCACGCGAGACATCGGGCAGGGCGGCGTAGGGGGCGAGGGTCTTGCGCTGGGCCTCTTCCAGACGAGCGCGGTGCATCAGCATGGTCCGGCCATGCTAGCAACGTGCGCGCCCGCGCGGGGTGAAGGGGTAGGCTCTTGCCCATGCCAGAGCTGCAGAACTACCTCGACGTCGCCTTGGAGGCAGCCGTGCTGGCTGGCCGCCGGACGCTGGCCTACTTCCAGACCGGCGTGGAGGTCGAGCACAAAGGCGACGACTCGCCCGTCACCATCGCCGACCGCGAGGCCGAGGAGATCATCCGTGCCCGTCTGTCCTCCGCCTTCCCGCGCCACGGCATCGTGGGCGAGGAGCAAGGCGCAGAGGGCGAAGGCGCCAGCCACGTGTGGTGGGTGGATCCCATCGACGGCACCAAGTCATTCGTCCGCGGCGTGCCCCTCTATGGCGTGCTGATCGGCCTGGCCATCGAAGGGCGGGTGGAGGTGGGCGTGGCGCACTTCCCGGCCCTTGGCGAGACGGTGTACGCCGCCTCCGGCCTCGGCACGCGTTGGAACGGTCGCCGGGTTCGGGTGTCCGACACCGCCAGCCTGGCGCAGGCCACGGTGGCCTTCACCGACGTCGGTGCCTTCGCCAAGTACGGCCGGGCCGAGGCCTGGGCACGCCTGCAGGCGGCGACCGCCTTCCGAGCAGGCTGGGGCGATGCATACGGCCACGCCCTGGTGGCCAGCGGCCGACTCGAGCTCATGCTCGACCCGGTCATGAACGCCTGGGACTGCGGTCCCTTCCCGGTGCTGCTGCGCGAGGCGGGCGGGCGCTTCTGCGACTGGTCTGGCGAGGAGACCATCCACGGCGGCGAGGCCATCTCCACCACCCAGACGTTGTGGCCAGAGGTGCAGCGACTCATCCGCGGCTCGTAGACTGTGGCCATGGACGGCAGCAGCCCATGACCACGCCAACAAGGCGCAGCGCCGTCACCGTGCACGTCGGCCAGGTGCCCATGGGCAGCTGCCACCCGGTGGTGGTGCAGTCCATGACCAACACCGACACGGCTGACGCAGCCGCCACCGCCAGGCAGGTGGCCGAGCTGGCGCGGGCCGGCTCCGAGATCGTGCGCATCACCGTCAACGACAAGGCGGCCGCCGAGGCCGTGCCCGAGGTCAAGCAGCGCCTGCTCGACGATGGCCTGTCGGTGCCCTTGGTCGGCGACTTCCACTTCAACGGCCACCAGCTCCTGAAGGCCTACCCGGCAGCGGCCGAGGCGCTGGACAAGTACCGCATCAACCCAGGCAACGTGGGCGTCGGGCAGCGCCACGACACCAACTTCGTCACCATGATCGAGGTGGCCAAGGCCTTCGACCGGCCGGTGCGCATCGGCGTCAACTGGGGTTCGCTCGACCCGGCCATGATGGCCGAGATGATGGACGACAACGCTCGCCGCGCCGAGCCTTGGAGCGCCCAGGAGGTCATGATCGAGGCCATGCTGCAGTCGGCGCTGCGCTCGGCCGAGCTGGCCGAGGCCAGCGGCCTGCCGCACGACCGCATCGTGCTCTCCGCCAAGGTCAGTCAGGTGCCAGAGCTCTGGAGTGTCTACCGCAAGCTGGCCGCCGCCTGCGACTACCCCTTGCACCTCGGCCTCACCGAGGCCGGCATGGGCGTCAAGGGCGCGGTGGCCAGCACGGCAGGCCTGGCGCCGCTGCTGGCCGAGGGCATCGGCGACACCATCCGCGTCTCGCTCACGCCGGACCCTGGCGCCCCTCGGGAGCGCGAGGTGGAGAT
>CAYXJZ010000064.1:0-19359 GCA_964465355.1 uncultured bacterium
ATCCAATGGGGATGAACCGACGGCGTGGCCCACCATGACCTACGATCGGAAGATGGCCCATCCCGTCACGCTCGCCTTGATCGGTGCCGGCAACCGCGGCGCCAGGGTGTACGGCGCCTACGCCCTGCGCTTCCCCGAGGAGGTGCGGGTGGTGGCCGTGGCCGACGCCGATCCCGCCCGCCGAGAGCGGGCGGCTACGCAGCATGGTGTGAAGGAAGACCTTCGCTTCACTGCCTGGGAGGACCTGCTCGCACGCCCCCTGCTGGCCGACGCCGTGGTCATCGCCACGCCCGACGCGCTGCACGTGGAGCCGGTGAAGGCCGCCCTGGCCCTTGGCTACCAGGTGCTGCTGGAGAAGCCCATAGCGCCCACGCTGGAAGGCGTGCTGCAGGTGGCCGAGGCGGCGCGCGCCAAGTCTGGACGGGTCACGGTGGCGCACGTGCTGCGCTACGCCGACTTCTTCCAGAAGCTCAAGCTGCTGCTGGACGAGGGCCGCGTCGGCAGCCTGATGCAGCTGCAGCACACCGAGAACATCGGCCACTGGCACTTCGCCCACTCCTTCGTGCGCGGCAACTGGCGCCGCCAGGACCAGTCCAGCCCCATGATCCTGGCCAAGGCCTGCCACGACCTCGACCTGCTGCGCTGGCTGGTGGGTCGGCCATGCGAGCGCGTGGCCTCCTTCGGCGGCCTGACGCACTTCCGTCCGGAGAACGCGCCGCAGGGGTCCACCGAGCGCTGCTCGGACGGTTGCGCGGTGGAGCGCAGCTGCCCCTACTCGGCGCAGCGCATCTACCTCGAGCGCTTCGGCGCCGCGCCGGGCTGGCCCAACGATGTGCTCACCCTCGACCCCGATCCCGAGCGGCTGCGCGTGGCCCTGGAGCAAGGCCCTTACGGCCGCTGCGTCTACCATTGCGACAACGACGTGGCCGACCAGCAGACGGTGGCCATGAGCTTCGAAGGCGGCGCCAGCGCCTCGTTGACGGTCAGTGCTTTCACCGAGGCGAGCACCCGCACGGTGCACATCATGGGCAGCCACGGCGAGGTGCACGGTCACATGGAGCGCGGTGAGCTGCTGCTGCATGACTTCGCCGCCGGCCGCAGCGAACTGATCCGCACCCACGCTGGCCTAGGCCATGGTGAAGCCGACTGGGCGCTGATGCGAGACTTCGTGGCCCGGCTACGTGGCGAAGCCGCCGGGCAGGCGCTCACCGACCTGGAGGCCTCTATCGAGAGCCACCTGATGGCCTTTGCCGCGGAGCGGGCGCGGCGGGAAGGCGCTGGCATGGCGTTGTCGGACCTGACACTACAGGCCTAGGGCCGGTAGGAGGCGACCCGCCCCCGTTCCGCTGATCCTCGGCGGAACCTCAGCGTGGCACGAAGCCGGACACCGTCAGATCGAAGGACCTGAGGTCGGGCCCGCCATAGCCGATGACCATCTCGTGTGCCTCAGGCGCCACGATCTCGACCGTCTGGCGGTTGTCGCGTTGCAGGGCGTCGAGGTCACGCAGCACCACGACCATGGTGCCGACGGGCAGGCCTAGGGCGAGTGGGGCGGGAAGCCCGTCTTGGTCAGGTAGAGGGCCCCGCGATCCGGCCAGGCGCAGCCGCTGACGACCTCTTGAAGATCGCGCCACAGGCTACCGAACCCTGATCGGTTGCGGCCGGAGGCATCGAAGTGGCGCAAGGCCAGGACCATGGTCTCGATGATCACGGTGTCGGCGATGACCTGCTTCTCCTCATCGCCGAGTTCGCGAGGCCACGCGCTGCGGGCAAGGGTTTCGCGGACCCTGGAGGGCACGGCTTCGAGACCTTTCTTCCTGGGCTCGTACAGCCAGTACTCGGGTTCGAGCATCTGCCAGATCATCAGCAAGTGCACCGCCAGCACGTCGCCCAGGTCGTGGTTGGAGAGGCCATGGAAATCCAGCCTCTGCTGGAAGTGCCTACGTAGGAAGCCGTTCGTGATCGCCTCCAAAGCGAACCGATGGAGTTCCTCATCCAGGAGCCCAGCAGCCAGCCGCTCGATCGCACTCTCATCGACCGCCTGGGTCACATCGGGTGACCGGTTGAAGACGAGGGCGGCGTAGTCGGGAGGTAGCGAAGCAGCTTCAGCGTGCGGGCGGATCGCCTCGCCGTTGGCCCGCATCAGGTTCAGGCAGTTCTGGGCAGACGCCAAGGGTAGGCCCGCGGCGAACAAGATGGCGACCGTCAGGAAGGGCTTGAGAAGGTGCCCGCTGGCCCGCATGCCCCATCATGCCCGATCAGGACAGGTTCTCGACCTCACGCAGCAGCCTGGGCCATGCCAACACTAGCCCCACCGCCCGCACCACCATCAGGCCCACCAGGGCCAGCCACAGGCCGTGGTTGCCCCATAGCGCGCTGAAGCCGAAGGCCGCCGCCACGTACAGCGCCGCCGCCACGATCATGGTGTTGCGCAGCACCCGTGTGCGGGTAGCGCCGAAGAACACGCCATCCCCCAGAAAGGCCCAGACGGCGGCGAAGGGCAGCACCGCCTGCCAAAGCCAGTAGCGCTTGGCCTCTTCCACCAGTTCGGGGTTGACCGTCATCAGCGGCAGGTAGAGGTCGCCACTGAGGGCCACCGCCAGCGCGATGAGGCCACCCCACACCACGGCCAACCCGGCCCCGCGCCGCACCACGTGCCGCAAGGCGGCGCCGTTGCCTGCGCCCACCGCTCGGCCCACGAAGACCTCGGCGGCCAGCGACACCCCGTCGAGCAGGTTGGCGACCAGCAGGAAGAACTGCATCAGCACCTGGTTGGCGGCCAGGGTGAGCGTGCCGAAGCGGGCGCCGCGCTCGGTGATGAGGGCGAGGCAGAAGGTGAGCAGCAGGGTGCGGATGACGATGTCGGTGTTGGCCGAGAACAGCCGCCGCCAGGCGGCGCGCTCGAAGATCACGCCGAGCGGCTGCCGCCATGCAGGCAAGGGGAAGCGCCGCAAGGCCAGCGCGGCCACCAGCAGGGTGGTCGCCACCTCGGCGACCACCGTGGCCCAGGCGGCACCGGGGACGCCCCATCCGAGGCCAAGGACGAAGCCAAGAGTGAGCAAGGCGTTCAGACCGTTGAGGAAGAGCTGGGCGAACAGCACCGTGCGGCCACTGCCCTGGCCCATGAACCAGGCAAGCAGCGTGAAGATCGCCAAGGTGAAGGGCGCACCCCACACCCGCACATGGAAGTACTGGCGACTGAACTCGGCCACCGCCGGCTCGGGGGCGATCAACCACAAGCCGAGAGCGATGATGGGCAGTTGCAGCAGCCACAGGCCAAGGCCGCCGGCCAGAGCAGCCACCAGCGGTCGCAGACCCTGGATCACCACCTGGTCGATGTCGCCACGGCCACTGGCCTGGGCCACCAGGCCGGTGGTGGTGAAGCGCAGGAAGCTGAAGGCCCAGAACATCACGGTGAACAGCGTTCCGGCCACACCCACGCCGGCGATGACGCCCGGATCGCCGAGACGGCCGAGCACCGCCACGTCGAACATGCCCATGAGCGGCACGGAGATGCCCGCCAGCATGACCGGCAGGGCGAAGCGGATCATGCGCAAGGTGTTGGGGAAGAGGGCGTCGTGGCTGGCCGTGGGCGACGCCGGCATCAAGGCGCCTTGAACTCCGTCAGCCGAGCCTGGAAGGCCTCGCGCAGCAGCGGCAGGTCGGCCGCGATGGTCACGAAGTCGGCGCCCCACGATGCCGCCGTCCTGGCGAAGGCGGCGGTGGCGCAGTGCATCCCGGCGAAGAGCCCGTGCGCGTGGCAGCGGTCGATGATGTGGCGCACCACGGCCTGGTGCTCGGGATGCGGGTTGTCCATGCGCGGTGGCAGGCCGAGGGCGAGGCTGAGGTCGGCCGGGCCGATGTAGACGCCGCTGAGCCCTGGCGTGGCGAGGATGGCGTCGAGCTGCTCGATAGCGCCGCGGGTCTCGATCATGACGAACACCAGCGCGTCTTCATCGGCCTCGGCGAAGTAGTCGGGCTCCACCACGGCGGCCCGCACCGGACCGTAGCTGCGCTGACCACGCGGCGGATAGCGGCAGGCGGCCACCGCCGCCTCGGCCTGGGCCGCGTCGTCGATCATCGGCACGATGACGCCGTGGGCACCGGCGTCGAGCGCCCGCATGAGGTCGCCTGGTATGTTCCACGGCACGCGCACGAAGGTGGGCACATCGGACGCGCTGGTGGCCCGCAGCAGCGAGGTGACCGCGGCTGCGTCGATCAACCCGTGCTGCATGTCGAGGCAAAGGCTGTCGAAGCCGCTGCGGCTGGCCGCCTCGGCGATCATCGGTTCGGGCAGGTTCAGCCAGCCGTTGGTGGTGGTCTCTCCGCGGCGCCAACGTTCGCGCAGGCCTCTCGTCGCTTTCGGCATCTGCGCATCCTATCGCTCGCGGTGGGCGGCGATTCGGCCACCGCGAGCCCGAGGCGGATGAACACGACATGAACCAGACTCATCTCGGTCGTCATGACCTCATGAGGCCTGGACCGAAGATGCGGACCGAGGAGCGTGAACCCATGACCCGAACCCATCCCCTGAACAGCACCCGACGCCTGAGCGCCGCCCTGGTGTTCGTCGCCATCGCCGCTTGGGCTGCCTTGGGCGGCATCGCTGCGGCACAGACCACGGCCCAACTGCCCGGCATCCAGGTGACTGGCACCGGCGTCGTCCATGGTGAACCCGATCAGGCCACCCTCGACCTCGGCGTCACCGCGGTCGCCAGCGACGTGCGTGAGGCCATGGCCGAGGTCGACACCGTGATGGTCGCCGTGCGCGACGCCGTCGTCGCAGCCGGCGTCGATCCGCTCGATGTCCGCACCACCGGTTTCTCAGTGTGGCGCGAGCAGCCCATGGACCGCGACGGCAACCCAGGTGCCGAACGCTTCCACGTGCGCCACGCCTACCAGGTGGCTGTTCGCGACATCGGCAGCCTGGGCGAGGTCTTGGCCGCTGCCGTGGCCGCAGGCGCCAACGACATCGGCGGCATCCAGTTCTCCGTCTCCGACCCCTCCGCCTTGGCTAGCGCCGCGCGCGAGTTGGCCATGGAGGACGCTCGCGCCAAGGCCACCGAGCTGGCTAGCCTCGGCGGCGTGACCTTGAGCGCTCCCGTGCTCATCAGCGAGCCGACCGTCGGCGGCTTCGCTCCCCAGCAGGCCCGCGTGGCCTTCGACGCCGGCTTCGGCGGTGCCTCCATCGAGACCGGCCAGTTGGCCGTGACGGTGCAGGTGCAGGTGACCTTCGGCATCGAGTAGCCTGCCCTCCATGCCAGAGACTGCACGGTTGGGGAGGCGTCCCCCGAGGCGATGTGCATGGTGAGGATCGTTGCATCGTTGGCCATGGCGCTCGGGGGTGCGCTCACCGTCGTGCCTCCGTTGTGCTCAGCCTGGCGAACCGGCAGGAGGACATGGCCTGGGTCGTTCTAGGTGTTCAGATCGTTGCATCCCTCTTCTTGTTACTGCAGAGGCGCTCGGCCGGAGCTACAGGACAAGGCCCCCAGCCATAGGGTCAGACGTACTGCGCCCGGTGCAGCCGGCTGTACACACCTGCGCGTTGCACCAGGTCGTCGTGGCTGCCTTGCTCGGCGATGCCGGTCTCGTCCACCACCACGATGCGGTCGGCGCCTCGGATGGTGGCCAGCCGGTGGGCGATGACCAGCGTGGTGCGGCCGACCGCCAGCTCTTCGAGCGACTGTTGGATGGCCCGCTCGGTCTCGGTGTCCAGCGCTGATGTCGCCTCGTCCAGGATCAGGATGGGTGGGTTCTTCAGGAACATGCGGGCGATGGCGAGGCGCTGCTTCTGGCCGCCGGAGAGCTTGACGCCGCGCTCACCGATGACGGTGTCGAGGCCGTTGGGCATGTCGGCGATGACCGCGTCCAGCCGGGCGCGGCGGGCTGCCTCCATGATGTCTGGCTCGCTGGCGCCGAGGCGACCGTAGGCGATGTTCTCGCGCATGGTGCCGGCGAAGAGGAAGACATCCTGCTGCACGATGCCGATCTGGTTGCGCAGCGAGGCCATGGTCATGTCGCGGATATCGACGCCGTCGACGGAGATGTGGCCACTCGTCACCTCGTAGAAGCGTGGCAGCAGCGAGCAGATGGTGGTCTTGCCCATGCCTGAAGGGCCGACGAAGGCCACCGTCTCACCGGCCGCGATCCTCAGGTCGATGCTGCGCAGCACCTGCCTGCCGTTGGGGTAGGCGAAGCCGACCCCCTGATAGACGATGTCGCCGCGCAGCGCCTCCATGTGGACGGCGCCCGGCCGGTCGACGATGTCGGGCTCGGTGTCGAGCAGCTCTGTGTAGCGCTTGAAGCCGGCGATGCCCTTGGGGTACAGCTCGATGACCGCGTTGATCTTCTCCAGCGGCCGGAAGAAGACGCCGACCAGCAGCAGGAAGCCGACGAAGCCGCCGTTGCTGAGCGAGCCCGTGAGCACGAAGTAGCTGCCAGCCACCATGACCACCAGCTGGGTGACCCGCATGCTGAGGTAGGACAGCGAGATGCTGGTGGCCATGATGCGGTAGGCCTCCAGCTTGGTGCGGCGGTAGTTCTGGTTGTCGACGGCGAAGAGTGCGCGCTCGTGGTCCTCGTTGGCGAAGGCCTTGACCACGCGGATGCCGCCCACGTTCTCCTCGATGCGGGCGTTGAAGCGGCCCACGCGGCTGAACAGCTCGCGCCATGTCATGGTCATGCGGCCGCCGAGGCGGGTGGTCAGCCAGAAGATGAAGGGCACCAGGCCGGCGGTGATCAGCGCCAGCGGCACGTTGATGCTGAACATCAGGACGAAGGCGCCGATCAGCGTCATCACCGCGATGAAGGCGTCCTCCGGTCCGTGGTGGGCGATCTCGCCGATCTCTTCCAAGTCCTTGGTCAGCCTGGCCACCAGGTGACCGGTCTTCTGGTTGTCGAAGTAGCCGAAGGAGAGCTTCTGCAGGTGGTCGAAGGCCTTGCGGCGCATCTCGGTCTCGATGTTCACGCCAAGCACGTGGCCCCAGTAGGTGACCACGGTCATCAGGCCGGTGTTGATCAGGTAGATGGCCAGCAGCGCCGCCGCGGCCCAGGTCACCATGAGCCAGTTGCCGCTTGGCAGCAGTCGGTCGATGAAGGCGGTGACCGCCAGCGGGAAGCCCAACTCCAGGACGCCCGAGACGACGGCGCTGCCGAAGTCGAGCGCGAACAGGCGTTTGTGGGGGGCGTAGTAGGAGAAGAAGCGTCGGATCATGGGGGTCGGGAGGAGCGCCGGGGCGCGGCCAGAGAGGCAGCTTACCGCGTCATCCGGCCTCGGCGGCGACCGCGCCGACCTTGTACATGTACTTGCGCATATATACGCTATGTCGTATGTTAGGGATCGTGACGACGACCTCCGTACTGGAAGCCATCGCCGAGCCGACCCGGCGTCGCATCCTCGATGCCATCCGTGGCGGTGAACGTACGGTCGGGGGCCTCGTCGAGGTGGTCGGCATGCACCAGCCCGGGGTGTCGCGGCATCTCAAGGTGCTGCGCGACGCCGGACTCGTCGAAGTCAGGCGCGAGGCGCAGCGGCGTTTCTACCGCCTACGTCCAGAGCCCTTGAGAGAGTTGGATGCCTGGTTCGAGCCGTACCGCGCAGTGTTGGCGCGCCGCCTCGATGCCCTGGAGCGACACCTCGAACGCACCGCTGCGCCGGCCGCGGCGAAGCCCCCGACGAAGGAGAAGTCATGAGGCCCAACCCTGATGGCACCATCGAGCGCACACCGGACGGCGGCCTCATCCGTTTCGACCGTAAGCTCGCCTTCCCGCTCGCCGAGGTGTGGTCCGCGATCACCGAGCCGGCGCGCATCGCCGAGTGGTGGCCGCCGTTCGCCGCCGACGTCACCGTCGACCTCCGCGTGGGCGGCTCGATCTCCTTCCCCTGGCCAGACGGCGACGAGGTCCAGACGCTCGAGTTCACCATCCTTCGCCTTGAAGCGCCGACGCTGCTCGAGCACAGCCACACCAGCCCCGGCTCTTGGATGCGCTATCAACTCGAACCAACGGCTGACGGAACCCGGCTTCTTGTCACGTACTTCGTGCCCGATCCAGACATGGCCATCGAGCGTGGCGACGTCGTCGGGGCGCACTACGGTCTGGACCGCCTCGCAGCGGCGCTCTCGGGACATCCGACGCCCGTGGACATGGGCGTCTTCGACGAACTGCGCGCCGCCTACGCGGAACTCAGCCTCGCCGCGCGGCCTGCGCCGGAGGCCGGTCTGAGCGAGGACGGCTAGCGGCCAGCTCGACCAGCGGCTCGAGCGGCATGGCCTCGACGGTCAACCCACGGAAGCCGGTGGTGGTGCTCGCCATGCACAGCGAGTTGAGGATGGCCTCCTCGGTGGCCTCGATGACCGCCTGGAACAGAGGTGTGAGGGCGTCGGCGTCCAGCTCGGCCTGCGCCTGGCGGGGCTTGCCCAGCTGGCGGCGCATGCCGGGGTGGGTGCTGAAGGCGATGACGTAGTCGCCCGAGCCGTGGCTCATGGCGGCGCCGGTGCGCGCCAGGCCGGCCAGGCCGCGCATGGCCAGCCGCCTGAGGCTGCTGTCGCCGAGGGGGGCGTCGGTGGCGACCACGATCATGATCGAGCCGTCGGCGTCCTGCTGCGTCGCCAGGCCCTTGGGGTCGTTCGCGCCGGGGGTTTCGGCCGTGCTCAGCGCCTCGCTCAGGTGGTGCCGACCCCAGACCCGGCCGACGTCCAAGCCGTCCACCTGCAGCACACCGCCATAGTTCGACTGCACCAGCACACCGACGGTGGCGCCACCGAGGCTCTCTGGCAGACGCCGCGAGCTGCTGCCGATGCCGCCTTTCCAGCCGAAGGCCACCGTGCCGGTACCCGCGCCTACGGCGCCTTCGGTCACCGGGCCGCCGTCAGCAGCCTCGATGGCCTCGACGATGTGGGTGGCGGTGACCACCCTGGCGCGGATGTCGTTGAGCTTGCTGTCGTTGGTCTCGCCGACCAGCGGGTTGACCGAGCCGACCGTGGCGTTGCCCGGACGGGACAGCACCCAGTCGAGCACACCGTCAGCGGCGCGGGGGGCGGACAGCGTGTTGGTGAGGACGATGGGCGTCTCGATCTCGCCCAGCTCGTTGACCTGGCTGAGGCCGATGAGCTTGCCGAAGCCGTTGCCCACCACCACCGCGCCAGGCACCCGCTGGCGGAAGAGGTTGCCGCCGTGCGGCAACACGGCTGTGACGCCCGTGCGGATGCCATCCCCCTCGATCAGGGTGCGGTGGCCGACGAGGACGCCGGCCACGTCGGTGATGGCGTTGAGCGGCCCGATGGGCAGCACGCCTGGGGCGATGCCAAGGTCGCGCAGGCGGCGGCGAGAGGAGGCGTCGGTCACGATGGACCATGTTGCCACGCTGTCGGAGCGGAAGGGGACGATCAGGAACGGAACTCGCCCGTGGCGTTCTCCAGCCACGCGCGACCCGCCTCGATGTCTGCCATGCGTGGCGCGGTCAGGACCATCCGGTTGCCGTCAGGATCGATGATCACCAGGTCGGTGGTGAACCAGGCGGTGTCGTGTGGTCCTTCCAGGGTCCCCTCGAAGTCGGGAGAAGCACGAAGCCGGTCGGCAAGGGCGTGCAGGTCCTCTTGCCCGGCGGCGAAGGTGACCCCCGTCGTGCCTGGCATGGCCCGCCCTTCGCGGACCAAAAGGTCCTGGTACTTCTCGCGTCTGAAGTGGAGGAGTTGAGGTCTGCCGTCCGGCCCGGGTATGGAGGCCAAGGTGATGAAGCCGGCCGCGTGATAGCAGCGTCGGGCGACTTCGAGATCGCGCACCGGCCACGACACGAACATGGGCATGGGATAGATGGAGCGGTCGATGACCGCTCCGGTCGAGGCTTCCATGTTCATCAGACTCCGTCGCTCAGGCTGCGCTCGGCGAACACCTTCATGGCGTCACGCAGGTAGCGCACCAGGCCGTCGTCGCCGCCGCCGATGCTCTGGCGGAAGCGCTGGTCTTCGACGTACATCTCGCCGAGGCCGACGTAGGCCTCCGCGTTCGGCGTCCAGGCAAGGCTGACCACGCCGTGGTGGAAGGCGATGACTTCCTGCACGCGCGGGTCGTCCACCGGCAGCCCTTCGGCCTTCAGGGCCGCGAGGCGCTGGTGGGCCTGCTCGAAGCCGCGGCCGCTGGTGAGCAGCTCGCGGTCCTCGGCCGACTGCTGGCGCAGGCGCTGATGGGCGCGGTCGACCGTCTCGTCACCCCAGCGTTCGCGGGCCTCGGCCTCGTAGGGGTTCTGGATCACGCCGTCGAACATCTGATCGGCTTCCATCTCGGTTCCTTCCTGCAAGCTCTCGATGGTGCGCTGCACGGTGGCGATCAACTGGCCGAGCCGTTCGCGTTCACGTCGCAACCCCTCGAGGTGGGAGGCGAGCACCGCCACCCTGTCTTCATCGCCACGCCTGGCCAAGGCGGTGTCGATGTCGGCAAGGCTGAGCCCCAGGTCGCGCAGCAGCAGGATCTCCTGCAGCCGCAACAGTTCCGGTCGTCCGTAGTGGCGACGGCCGCTGAGGTCGGTGGAGGCGGGTGGCAAGAGGCCGATGGCGTCGTAGTGACGCAAGGTGCGCGAGGTCAGGCCTGTGATGCGGGCCAGCTCGTTGATCGACCAGGTCATCGCTTCCTCCTTCACCGACCCCCTGGGGGGACATGGCGGTGCGGGCCGCTGTCGCAGCCCGGGAGGTAGCATAGGGGTTGACGTTAGGTCAACTTCAAGGCCTGCTTGCCTGCCTCAGCTGGCCCTGGCCCCTCGGCTCGGCGAAGCGGCCTCGGGCGCCAGGCCGAAGCGCCTGCGCAGATCGTCCACCGAATCGGGCGAGAGGCCGTAACGCAGCTCAAGGCTGGGGATCCGCAGGTCCAGCCCGTCGATGAGCGGCTTGGCGGTGTAGCCGTAGAGCAACAGGTCGGCCTGGGCCATGGCGCGGCCGAAGCGCTCGTCCTTGGCCTGGGTGAAGGCGGGCACGGCGTCAGGGTCGAGTGAGGTGTGCTGCTGGATGAGGTTCAGCGAGGGGTTCAGGAATCGCTCCTCGGTGAGCAGCACCACCCTTGTCGCGGGCGCGAGCGCGCGCAAGGCCGAGATGGTCTCTGGCAACGGAGCCGAGGCGACGGTGACGATGTCGAAGGCACCCATCACCTTGGGCAGCAAGCGCGCGAGGGCAGGCACGTTGCGAGGGAAGGTCAACACGTAATAGGCGTCCTCCAGCCGTCCGCGCAGCGCCTGGTCGGCCCGCAGCAAGCGGGCGAGGGTCAAGCCGGTGACGCGGACATCCTCGCCCAGATGATGCTCGATCAGGGCACCGTACTTGCTGACGATGTCGGCTGTCTGGTCGACGAAGACCAGCGGCACGGGGGTTGGACCTTGGCTGGCCAAGGAGAGGAAGCGCTGGGCGATCTCGGCCTCGGCGAAGCCTAGGGCCCTGGCCTGGTGATAGGCCTGCCGCAAGGTGTCGCTCAGCCGCGCGTGGCGCTCGCCCTCGCCGTGCACACCCTGGGAGAACATGCGGACGAAGGTGCCGCGACGCGGGAAGGCTTCCACCAAGCCGTCGGCTTGCAACTCGCGGTAGGCAAGGGCCACGGTGTTGGGGTTGACCTGCAGCCGCTGCGCCAGCTCGCGAACGGTGGGGAGCCGGGCTCCTGGTGGCAGGCGCCTCGACGAGATCTGATGGCTGAGCTGGTACTTGATCTGCAGGTACAGAGGCAGGTTGCCCTGATCGTGCAGGTGGATCTGCACGTCGGCCTCCTGCTCGGTCGCCGTCACCACAGCCATGCCCACGCCCTGTTCCGGGGACCCGTGCCCAAGTCCACCCTGTGCTGGCACCAGCATACGTCGGTCACAGGCTGGAGGAGGAGGTGCGCTGACCGACCGGCTCTAGTACCCGACTGCCTGCCCGTCCTTCCGGTGGTCCGATCCCGCGATGTAGCCGCCGTCGACACGCCAGATGAGCTGCGCCCCCCCGAAGGCCGTGGCAGGCACCTGGCCGGTGGGCAGCAGGTCGTGGCCCTTGCCCTTCAACGCTTCGAGGACGGCCGGCGCGAAGCCGGGCTCCAGCGCCACCTTGCTGCCCTCCATGACCTGCCAACGAGGCGCGTCGGAGGCCGCCTGCACGTTCTGGCCCCACACCGCCGTGCGCAGCGTCATCTGCAGATGGCCTTGGGCCTGCATGGGGCCGCCCATCAGGCCGAAGCTCATCAGCGGTTGGCCGCCGCGGGTGAGGAAGCCGGGGATGATGGTGTGGAAGGGGCGCTTGCCGCCGCCCACCTGGTTGGGGTGGCCGGGCTCGAGGGTGAAGCCGGCGCCGCGGTTCTGCAGTGAGATGCCGGTGCCTGGCACCACCACGCCGGAGCCGAAGCCGGCGTAGTTGGACTGGATGAAGGAGACCATCATCCCTTCGGCGTCGGCGGTCGTGAGGTAGACGGTGCCGCCATCAACGGGCTTGCCGTGCCCTGGCTGTCCGGCGCGGTCGGGGTCGATGAGGGCGGCGCGCCTGGCCAGGTAGCCGTCGTCCAGCAGGGCCTCCACCGCCACGTCGAGGTGATCGGGGTCGGCCACGTAGCGATGGGCGTCGACCAGGGCCAGCTTCATGGCCTCGATCTGCAGGTGCAGCGCCTCGGTGCCGTCGCTGTCCAGCTCCGCGATGCGCGTGTGCCGCAGGATGCCGAGGGCCAGCAGCGCGGCCAGGCCCTGCCCGTTCGGAGGGATCTGGTGCAGCTCCACCTCGCCGCCCGGCGCCTCGATGCGCTGGCTGATGGGGGTCACCCAGTCGTGCTGGTGCGAGGCCATGTCCTCTTCGTCCAGCAGGGCGCCTTCGGCGCGAGCATGGTCGGCGATGGCGCGTGCGAGATGGCCGCGGTAGAAGCTCTCGCCGCGGGTCTCGGCGATGGAGGCCAGGGTGTCGGCCTGGTCCTGGAAGCGCCAGAGGCTGCCGATGGCAGGCGCACGGCCGCCAGGCAGGAAGGCGGCGGCGAAGTCTTCGCGGTCACCGAGCACCTTGGCGGCAGATGCCCAGCCGCGCCCCGTGATGGGGGAGACGAGGAAGCCATCGCTGGCGTAGCGGATGGCGGGTTCCAGCACCGTGGCCAACGGCAAGCGGCCGAAGCGCTCGTTCATGGCCACCCAGGCACCGACGGCGCCTGGCACGGTCACGGCGTCCCAACCGCGGTATGGCATCTTGGCCTGGCCGGCGAAGCGCTCTGGGCTCAGCCTGCGGGGCGA
Source organism: uncultured bacterium (assembly GCA_964465355.1). Classification (GTDB taxonomy): domain Bacteria; phylum Deinococcota; class Deinococci; order Deinococcales; family Trueperaceae; genus JAABTL01. Next base: position 13,217 of record CAYXJZ010000064.1, read on the forward strand.
CCGACCGGAGGCGTTGAGGCCCTGCAGCTTCTCGCCGTCCCAGAGGATGGCGAAGGCGTCACTGCCGATGCCGTTGGAGGTGGGCTCCACCACCGTCAAGGTGGCGGCGGCAGCGATGGCGGCGTCCACGGCGTTGCCGCCAAGGCGCAGCATCTCGAGCCCGGCCTGGGCGGCCAGCGGCTGCGAGGTGGCCACCACGTTGCGGGCCATGACCGGCATGCGTTGCGATGGGTAGGGGAAGGCGTCGTTCATGGCTAGGACCTCCAAGGTGGAAAGGGGCGGTCGGCGTCGACCGGGCAGCGCATCGCCAAGCACACTACATCCCGCGACCCACCAGCGGCCGGTAGGCGATCGCTGCGCTGGACAACAGCAGCACCGTGCAAGCGAGGGCCCAGCGGTAGGCGGCCGGTGGGGGCTGCGTGAGGTCGGCTGCGCCGGATGCCATGGCGATGCCGGCCACCACCCAGCCCAAGGTCACCTGGATGAGCGCCCCGCCGCCGATGCCGAAGAAGTTCGCTGCCGTCACGGCGCGACCGGCCATCGCGGGGAACAGCTCGCGTGCGTGGGCGTAGGCCAGCACGCTGCTGCCGAAGGAGCCGCCGAGCAGCGCGTAGATCAGGTAGAAGACGGCCACCGGCCACGTCGACGGAGCCAGCGCCAGGAGCAGCAGCAAGGCGGCGGCGGTGATGGTTCCGCCCAGGAGCACCTGCTTGGGCCCGAAGCGTTGTGCCAACGGTCCCGAGGCCAGGAAGCCGGCCGCGTTGAAGGCGGCGAACAGCAACAGGATGCGGCTGGCGGTGGTGACGTCGATGCCGAGCCCTTGCACCAGCACCGGCCCGCCCCAAAGGCCTTGGAAGGCGAACATGGTCCCGGTGGCGGCGAGGTTCATCAGGGCAAGGCGCCTGAAGGCAGGGTCGGCGAAGATCGTGCGGAAGCCGGCGGCCTTGGACGCGGCTGCGGCGGCGAAACTGGACGCTGGTGCGGCCACCGAACCCTGGGCGGCGGGGGTGCCGGGTGGGACGTGGCTGTCCAGCTTGAGGCCGTGTGGCCTTGCCCGCACCAGCAGCGGCAGCAGCAAGGCGACCGCGGCGGTGACCACGGCGGCGTAGAGGAAGACCGGGCGCCAACCGACGGTGGTGCTTGCCCATGCCAGTGGCGCGGTGGCCGCCAAGGCGCCGATGCTGCCAAGGCCGACGAAGGTGCTGGAGACCGAGGCGAAGGAGCCGGGTGGGAACCATGCCGAGAAGGCCTTCATCGCGCCCATCAGGGTGCCCGACATGCCGAGGCCGATCAGCGTGCGTCCCAGCGCCAGGCTGAGCAGGCCGTCCGAGTTGGCGGTGATCAGGCTGCCTGCCACCGCGAAGGTCATCATCATCGAGATGACCCAACGTGGGCCCCAGCGGTCCAAGGCGGCGCCCAAGGGCAGTTGCACCGCGGCGTAGGCACCGAGGAAGAGGCTGGTCATCAGCCCGAGCTCGTCGGGGCTCAGGTGCAGGTCGCGCCGGAAGTCCTCGGCCAGCACGGCGTTCGTACTGCGGAAGAAGTAGCTGAGCAGATGGGCGCAGAGGAAGGCGAAGAAGATCAGCAGGCCGCGGTTCACGCGCCTTACCGACCGGCGATCGTCACGACCTCGATCAGCACACCTGGACCGAGGTCGGCCACCCCGATGGTCGCGCGACCGGGCAGGTGCTCAGGGGCGAAATGGGCCTTCCATGCCTCGTTCATCAGGGGCTTGAGCCCCATGTCGGTGATGTAGATGGTGGCCGAGAGCACCTTGCTCTTGTCGCTGCCCGCCCAGCCGAGCACTTCGTCGAGCTGGCGCAGGATGTCCTCGGTCTGGCCCTTCATGTCCTGGCTCAGGTCCTCGGCCACCAGGCCGGCCAGGTAGAGGGTGTCGCCATGGGCGACGAGGGAATGCAGGTAGCTGCCGGGATCGTGGCGCTCGATGGTGGGCATGCGTTGTTCCTGTCCACGGCGCTGAGGCCGTCGTGGAGTTGCCTCTTGAGCAAGGCCTCGTCCGATCATATTCCAGGGAGGTGGTCCGTCCTTCCCGCGTGCGCGGCCCCGGGTGCCAGGTCAGCCAGGTGCCGGGTAGGATCTGGCAACCGTACGATCAGCAGGTCGCGCGTCCTGGGCCTGCGAAGGAGGTCCGGATGGGGCTGTCCCAGTTCGAGCCTGCTGAAGGCAACCGGCTCGCCGCTGCCCGGGGGTTCCGCGGCATGGGGACCTGGCGGCGTGCGCTGCTGCTCGCCGTCGCCTTGGCCGTCGGCGGCCTCGGATCGGCCCAGAACTACGTCGAGCTGATCCTCGACGCCTCCGGGTCGATGTACAACCGCCTGGCTGACGGGCGCTACCGCATCGAGGCGGCCAAGCAGGTGCTCGTGTCCCTCATCACAGGGCTCCCGGTCGACGCCGACCTGCATGTCGGCCTGCGCGTCTATGGCGCGCGGTTGCAGGCCACGGAGGACGATGCCTGCCTGGACAGCCACCTCGAAGTGCCCATCCAGGGCGTGGACCGTGCCGCCCTGCGGGCCACGGTCGAGGGCACGCTGGCCCGGGGCGCAACGCCCATCGCGCTCTCGCTGCAGCTTGCCGCGCATGACTTCCCCTCCGATGGGGTCCGGCGCGTGATCTTGGTGACCGACGGGCTGGAGAGCTGCGGCAGCGACCTGGCCGCGATGGCCCAGCTCTATGCCGAGTTGGGCATCGACCTCAAGATCATCGGCTTCGACCTGTCTGCCGACGCGGCGGCTGCCTTCGCAGCGGTGGCGGACTTCGAGAACGCGCTCAGTGCCGAGGAACTGGCTGGCGCCCTCTACGAGGTGCTGGCCGACGTCGCTTCGGCAGAGGCCGTGCCGGTGGCGGTGACCGCTCACATCAACCGCGCCGGGGCGCCGACCAGCGAAGGCGTCTCGGTGGCCTTCGTCGATGGTGTGACTGGCGTGCGTACACCCTTCGTGACGCAGGAGCTGGGTGTGTTCACAGCCAGCTTGCTGCCGGGTGCTTACATCGCGGTGCTGGTCGACGCCTTCGCTGACGGTCGCACGGTCGAGATCGGTGGCCTCGGTGTGGACCCGGGGGCCGAGGCGTCCTTCGCCTTCGATCTCTCGCCGCAGACCGTGGTGTCGCTGGAGGTGGAACGCGCCGAGACCCATGCGGGCAGCCGTGTGTTGGTCCACTACCAGGGGGCGCCGGAGCGAACCCTCGGCCTCGTGGCCATCGCCCCGGTCGACGAGCCGGACGTGGTGCGCCTCTACCAGGCCTATGTCAGCACGGGCAGCGGCTCGGTGGCGTTGCTGACGCCCGACGTAGCCGGGGCCTTCGAGGCCCGCTTCTACCTGGCCTTGCCCGAGGGCGGTCATCAGGTGATCGGCCGCAGCGAGCCCTTCGTCACCGTCGCCGCCACGGCCTCGCTCGAGGCGCCACCACAGGTCGCCGCCGGCACCCTGTTCGAGGTGCTGTGGCAAGGGCCTGGCGGGCAAGGTGACCTGCTCGTCATGGTGGCGGTCGACGATGCCGATGGCGCAGGCGGCTTCGACCCGTCCTTGTCCAGGCGGCTGTTCGGTCCAAGGATCAGCATGCGAGCGCCTGATGCCCCCGGCCACTACGAACTGCGTTACCTGACCGGGCAGAGCCAGAACGTGCTGACGGCCATGGCCGTCGAGGTGGTCGAGGCCGTGGTCAGCCTCAGCGGTCCGGCGGAGGTGGCGGCGTCCTCGATCTTCGACGTCCTCGTCAGCGGCGCCGTCGGCCCTCAGGACGCCATCGTGGTGGTGCGTGCCGGTGCCCCCGAGCTGGGAGCGGAGACCTTCGGGCCGGCCAGGCGCGTCTACGGGACGAGGGTCCAGGTCCGCGCGCCGGAGCAGCCGGGGGCGTACGAGATCAGGTACCTGGCGGGGCGTGGTGGACAGCTCGTGGTGAGCTTGCCGTTGACGGTGAGGTGAAGGCGCTGTGCTCGGGTGGTTGACTGGAGGGCTGGTCAGCCACCCAAGCGGCGCAGGTGAGCTCTATACAACATGTTCGCTCTCGAATCTCTTACATCTTCATCTGTGAATCGGGAAAATCGGCATGGACCGTCAGGCACGATCTTCTTGCGCCTTCTTTGGGCTTAGTCGACCTAGTCTATCCATGTAGGGTTGACACAAGTTGAGTGATAGTTCATAGTGTCTTTGGAGATCGTCACGCCTCGAAGCCTCTGACTCTCTCTTCGGAAGCTGTGAAGCCTATCCCGTGATCTGGGCGCTTAGGGGTGGGTGGAGCTAGTAGCGCAACCGGCCGAAGCTGTCTTCTCAGCATGTACCCGTGGGACGCCTTGCGTCGCCATGAGGTACCGGTCCGCCCCTGCGCTCTACATACGGCTTCCGCGCCGGATCGCACTCCGAACTAGGCGATCCCGGTGGCTCGTTGCCCGGGGAAGGACCGTGGTCATGTTCAGGAAGTTGATCGTTGTGTTGGTTGGTGCTGTGTTGTTGGGGGCCGCTTGGGCTCAGGGGTTGGGTTCTGTCGAGCGTGACGTGACGGTCAACATGCCTGAGATCGTGGGAATCAGCCTCAGCGATGGTGAGAACCCCGTGCTGGACCTGGTCGCTGATGGAGGCGTGTTGACGGATACAGCATGGGGCGGCACCCTCCGTGTGGATTTCAACCGGGTAGGCACCTGGTTCGTGGTGGCGACCGTCGTGGATGAGTCAACCATCCTTGACCACGACATCAGCCTCTCCGTCCAGTGGGGGGCCTTCGATGACACGCCCTTGGTCGTCGATGGCACCGTCGTGAGTGCTGCGACCGACGATGTTGAGGACCAGGCCGAGCTTGGACGTGGCACCGTTGTTGATGCAGAAAGCGCGTTCTTCGTCTCCGCGGGGCTGACCTGGACAGCCACGGCTACGGCAGCCGGGACCATGCATGTTGAAGACGGCTACGTCTTCGAGGTCACCTTCACCCTGTTGAGCGACGACGAAGAAGACGACGGCTGAGCACACCTCAGCGACTCCCTCACTCCCTCTTCTCTCCACGAGTTCGGTGGGCGCGGCATTCATCGCGTCCACCGAACCTACCCGCTTGGCGGTACCTACCATGTTGAGAATCTTCTTCCGACGTTTCCTGATGGGCTGCATCGTCCTGATGGCCCTGACCACGGCTCTGGCGCAACTGAACGTCGCAGGCTCCGGTACGCGCAGCTTCCAGCTGCAGCCCGGGGACACCTTCCGTGAACGCGTGGTGGTGAGCAACAACAGTGCTGAGACCGTGGCCATGCACCTCTATTTCACCGACTATCTCTTCCAAGCCAACGGCAGCAACCGCTTCGATCCGCCTGGTTCGCACGCACGCTCCAACGCTGCCTGGATGGAGCTGCTTGGTCGAGACCGCTATGAGATCCCGGCCGGTGGCGAGATCGGCATCGAGATCCTGGGAACCGTGCCCAACGATGCCGACCTGGTTGGCAGCTTCTGGAGCACCTTGATGGTGGAGGAGCGCCGACTCGATGAAGGCGAGCCTGGGCAAGCGGGCGTGGGCATCCGAGTCGTTCAACGCCGCGCCATCCAGATCATCACCGACCTGGGTGGTGGCGCAGCCGAACTTGGCTTCGATCGGCCGCAGATGGCGACCGATGAGAGCACCGGTGCGCTGCAACTGAGTCTGGACTTGCGCAACGACGGTACCAGGCACAGCCGACCAAGCACCCGCCTGGAACTGCTCGATGCGGACACTGGCCAACCCGTGCTGGCCGTGGATGGCCGCCAGTCCCTGGTCTACCCTGGCACGTCGGTGCGACTGAGCTTCGAGATCGGCCAGCTCGAGCCCGGGCTCTACCAGGCCTTCGTCCTGGCAGACGGCGGCGGTACCGAGGTGTTCGGGATTCGCTACGGTCTCGACCTTCGAGAAGAGGACTGAGGCAAGATGCCGGTGGGCGTAGGGAGCCGAGCTACCGTGCGTTGGGAGTGGAGACGACTCCTCCCTCCAGCTCGCTGGCTGCTGGTCTTGGCGGCCGTCCTCATGGCCCACGCCCAGGCCGAGGGTCTCCAGGTCTTGCCCCTGACGACCGAGGTCGAGGCCTCGCCCCGCAGCCCGGTGCACCTGGCGGCGCGCTTCGTCAACAACGGCAACGAGGAGCTGGAGATCGAACCGACGTGGCTGCTGCC
>CAYXJZ010000065.1:0-19292 GCA_964465355.1 uncultured bacterium
TCATCCGCACCGCCAGCGCCGACTTCGAGCGGGTGGGCACCACCGCGCTCGGGCCGGCCGTGCTCTTCGAGATCAGGGCCGAGTCGGCCAGGGCCTTCGGCGACTTCACCGGCGGCAACGTCGGGCGCCGGATGGCCATCGTGCTGGATGACCGCATCCAGACCGCACCCACCCTGAACTCGCGCATCAGCGACTCCGGTCAGATCACCGGCATCCCCAGCCTGGAGGAAGCCGCCGACATCGCCCTGGTGCTGCGCTCCGGCTCACTGCCCATCTCGCTGTCCACCGCGGCCACCAGCGCCATCGGCCCGACCTTGGGCCAGGACTCCATCAACGCGGGCACCCGCGCCGCCGTCATCGGCGCTGGTGTCCTGATCGTGTTCCTGCTCTTCTTCTATGGGCCGCTCTTCGGCGGGGTGCTGTCGCTCGGCCTCGGCCTGATCATGCTCCTGGTCTTCGGCGTGCTGGCCGGCCTCGGCGCCGCGCTCACCTTGCCCGGCCTGGCTGGCCTCATCCTCACGATCGGTGCAGGCATCGACGGCAACATCATCAGCTTCGAGCGTGTGCGCGAGGAACTGCGGCTGGGCAAGGGCATGCGGGTGGCCATGCGGCAGGGCTTCCAGAACTCGCTCTCTGCCATCATCGACGCCAACGTCACCAGCCTGCTGGCCGCCGCAGCCCTCTACCAGTACACCAGCGGCCCGGTGCGTGGCTTCGCCATCACCTTGGCCATCGGCCTCGTGGCCTCGGTGTTCGTCAACACCGTGGCGGTGCCCTGGATCCTCGACGTGCTGTCGCTGCGGATCAAGCGCACCTACATGCGCCCCGGCTGGTTCAGCGACAACCTGCGCTTCATCAAGTACGCGCCGGCCGTGGTGGCCGTCAGCGCCCTGTTGGTGGTGGGTTCCGTCGTGGTCCTCAGCGTCAAGGGCCTGCGCCTCTCCACCGACTTCACCGGCGGTAACACCGTGCTGCTGCGCGTCGACAACGACACCGAGGTCGCCGACCTGCGTTCAGCCCTCGACCTGCCCGAGTTCTCCTACGTGCAGAGCGGCGGCGCCACCATCGTCGAGGTCATCGACCCGGCCACGCCTGGGCGCATGTTCTCCGTCAGGGTGGGGCTCACGGAGGAGCAGGAGGAGTCAGAGGCCTTCCCGCGCATGCTGGCTGAGGCCGTTGACGGCACGGTCATGTCCGCCGAGTTCGTCGGCCCTTCGGTGGGCGCAGACTTGAGGCGAGGCGCCGTCTTGGCGGTGCTGGTCTCGCTCGGCCTGATCCTGCTGTACATCTCCTGGCGCTTCTGGCCGAACTGGGTGGTCGCGATCGGTGTGGTGCTCGCCACCGCCCACGACACCATCCTCACCCTCGGCTTCCTCGACCTATGGGGGGCCGAGTTCAGCATCCCGGTGCTGGCCGCCCTGCTCTTCGTGGTCGGCTACTCACTCAACGACTCCATCGTCATCGCCGACCGCTTCCGCGAGAACCGCGGCAAGGTGCGTGATCGCGACTACGCGGGTCAGCTCGACATGTCGATCAGCCAGACCCTGTCCCGCACCATCGTGACCTCGGGCAGCACCCTCATCGTGGTGGTGGCGCTGCTGCTCTTCGGCGGGCCGGTGCTGCGCGACATGTCCATCGCCCTGGTCTTCGGCGTCGTGGTGGGGAGCTTCTCTTCCCTCTTCGTCCTGCCGCTGATCGTCACATGGCTGCACCGCTTCGATCGGCAGGGTAGCCGTCGGCGGAGCGGTCGCAGCAGGGTGTCGGCCGCCTAGGGGCTGTCCGGCACCAACAGGTCGAGCTGCCTCAGCGGGTGGCCATCGGCCGAGAACAGCACCCGCCAAGGACCTGGAACCACCTGGACGTCGGCCGGCAGCAGCCAACTGCTGAACCGGCCGACGTCCTCCTCGTTCAACCAGCGAGCTTCCGATGCGCGCTCACCGCCGGCCGGTCCGAACCACTGGACGGAGAGCCAGCCAGGCCTTGGCTGTTCCAGCAGCCTCACAGCGGCTCGCAGCACGGGCCGACCATCGGCGTCAAACAGCAGGCTCAGCCGCGCGTCGCCAGCAAGACGCCAGGAAGGTTCGGCGACCAGGGCGTCCTGCGGCACTGGTGGCCAGAACAAGGGGGTGCAAGCCGGCAACACCAGCACCATGGCGATGGCCAGCGCCACCAGCCTCATCCCACGTCACCAAGCAACAGGGCGGCCGCCAACGCCACCGGCGCGGTCTCCGCTCTCAGGATCCGAGGTCCGAGGTCCACCGCGATCGCACCCCGCGCCGTGAGGACTTCCACCTCCGCCTCGCTGAAGCCGCCCTCCGGCCCCGTGATCACCGTCAGGTCATCGCCGAGGACGCCGGCGCCGTCCCACGACCTGGACGCCCCCGGCGTGGCCACCAGGGCCTGACCACCCCAGACGAGCCGAGCCAAGGGCAGAGCCTCATGGACCTCGGGCACCTGGGCCCTACCGCTCTGGCGAGCGGCCTCGGAGGCGATCCGCCGCAGGCGCAGCAGCTTGCTCTGGGTCAACGCCGGCACCTCGCTGCGCCGAGCGACGAAGGGGCGGAACCCGGCCACCCCCAACTCTGTGCCCATGCGCACCACGTCGGCCAGCTTGTCGCCCTTGGGCAGGGCCACGGCCAGGCACAGCCGGCGCACCGTCTCGTTGGTCGCAGGCTGGGGGTCATGCAGGCCCAAGACCGCCACGCCGTCCTCGACTGCCCGCAACTCACAGACGACCTGCCACCCCTCCCCGTCGAAGGCCACGAGTTCGGCGCCTGGCTGCAGCCGCAGCACCCTGAGCAAGTGGTGGGCGGCGGGGCCGGCCAGGCGCCGCTCACCGCGCGCCAGAGGTCCTTGCAGCCGTACCCTGTGCTGTCTCACGATGGCTGCCGCCTCACGAAGGATGGCGGCGCAGCTGCATCAGGGCCCAATCGCCGTCCCATCGCTCCTCCTCGAGCTGCCAATGGGGGCCGAGACCTTGCCTCAGCATCCTTGCGCCGCGCTCCTGGTAGATGCCTGTGAGCAGGGCACGGCCGCCTGGCCGCAGCACGCCAAGGTAGCCAGGCAGCAGACGCAGGTGCAACTCGGCGTAGAGGTTGGCCACCAGCACGTCGGCGGGCCGCGGTACAGGCACCTCGCCGAAGGCGCCCGCCTCGAAGCTGGCCCGTGCGTGGTTCAGTCGTGCGTTCCCCCTTGCCACCTCGACCGTGGCGGGGTCGATGTCCATGCCCCAGGCCTTGGCTGCGCCCAGCCTGTCGGCCGCGATGGCCAACACACCCGAGCCTGCCCCAACGTCCAGCACCTCGGCATCGTGCAGGTCGAGGGCGCCCATGGCGCACAGCGCCATCAGCGTGGTGGGGTGGTGGCCGGTGCCGAAGGCCATGCCGGGATCCAGCCACACCACCTGCTGTCCGGGCGCCAGCGTCAGTTCACGGTGGGTGGGTGCGATGACCAGCTGGCCTGCCGAGACCGCCTGCAAGCCACGTTGGTAGGCGGCAACGTGGTCCCGCTCGTCCACAGCCTCCCAAGCACCCCCGTCTGCCGGATCAGGCAGGTCGATCTCGCTGGCGAAGTAGGCCACCAGATCGGCGCCCTCCAGCGCCACGGCCTGCGCGCCGGCTTCCCAGAGGGTGTCGGTCACCGGCCCCTCGCCTGCCAAGGGGTCGGCAGCTGCACCGACGAGACGGTAGGCCCTCAAGCAGGAACCCCGGCCTCCGGCGAGGCACCGGTGCGGGTAGCCGACCGACCGACAGAAGGCACTTTCGCCTCATCGGGCCAGCGCAGGTCGCGCGTGACGATCTCGAAGCCGAGTCGTTCACCCTCTGCCAGGTACCACTCGATGTCGGCCACCTTGGTCTGCACGCCGAGGGAACTGCGGTCGAAGGCCCGCGTGGCGGTCATGATCATGGTCTCGGCCAGGCAGGCTGGCACCAGCCCGTCGCCGAAGTGCAGGTCGATGGCGGTGCGGAGGTGGCCCGGCGGCCGGACCACCCCGCCAGGGATCAACTGCACGCCTGGCACATCGAGGACGCTGACGTCAGCATCGGCCGGCCTGCCAAGATCGAAGACCCAAGCGCCGGGCTTCACGTGGCGCGCGAAGATCACCGGGTCAGGATCACTGGTGGCGCTGAAGATGAGGTCGGCCTCCAAGAGCAGGCCGTAGTCCTCTGTGGCCACCACCTCGAGTTCAGGGTGCTTGCGCTGCAGCGTCTGAGCCGAGCGCTGCAGGCGCTCGATGTCGCGTCCGAGCAGCAGCAACCGCCGGACCTCGCTGGCCAGCACCCTGGCGACCCCGAAGGCCACCACGCCGTTGGCGCCCACCACAGCTGCGGTGGCTTGGCCCAGCTCCCCGCCCTCCTCGGCAAAACGCTGTAATAATCCTGGAACGGCGGCACGAACTGTCGCCGCCGTGTATGCGCCACCGTTGGTGATGGCCAGGTCAGGCACCGCCACCTGCACCTTCGAACCCTTCTCGCCCACCGTGGACAACAGCGCACCGAGACCGAAGGCCTCAGCCCCAAGTTCCCTGGCCAGGCGGGCCCCGCGAACGGCCATGCGCTCGGCCATCTCGGGTTGGGCACGGATCTGGTCGGGCAGCATGGGACCGCTGATGATCAACACCCGCAGCTCCCTGCCGTCCGACAGCGTCACACCGCTGATCTCGCCCTGCACCTGAGGACGCAGGTGAGGCAGCAGCCAGCGCAGCCAGGCCTCCGGCAGCCAACCGCCGACCACCAGCGGACGCAACCAGCGCTGGCTCCGAGGCTGCCACAGGTCATCCATGCTCATGGGGTGGACCATGAAGGCCGCAAGGACGACGCCGGGGTCGAGGCCGCGCACCGCAGGGGGCTCGCCGAAGCGCGGCTCGATGCCATCCCTGATACGTGCCAGCGCGGACTTCTGTCGCCATACACCGGCTGCGGCGATGACCAGCCCTGCCGTGAAGGCCAAGCCATCGGCGCCCATGACGGCCAGCACGACGGGCAGGCTCAGCAGGCCAGCCAGGGTGGCGAGCGAGACATAGCGGCTGAGGGCGAGGCTGGCGGCGTAGGCCAGCACGGGCAAGGCAAGTCCCCAACCCCAAGGCAAGGTGCCGAAGGCGGCCCAGGCCGCCAGCGCGCCGAGCAGCACACCGTTGCCGCGGCCCCTCGGCAGGCTGCCGCCCCAGGCGCCGCGCCAAGGCAGCACATGCCCGAGGTAGACGCCTGCAGCCGCGGCTGGCGCGAGCGCTGGCGCCAAGGTGCCGGCCAAGGCCACGGGCACCGCGGCCTTGAGCACATCGAGGGCGAAGCTGCCAAGGGCAGCGGGCGCGCCGGCCAGGCGGAAGACGTTCTCGACGCCGAGGAGGTGCGGGTTGAGGTCACGGGCCTGCTCGCCGGTGAGCCGCTTCACCCAGGCCGCCCCCAAGGGGACCGTGCCAAGGAGGTAGGCCGACACGGCCGCCAACAACTGCAGCACAGGGTGCACCATGCGCCCATCCTACGCTCTGGTCGCAGTTCACCAACCAGCCAAGGCGACGGGAGCAGGCAGGTGGCGGGCCGCCGTCCACGGCCGTCCGGCGGCCACGGCCCCGTCGTAGCATGGCGACCATGGAGAGCCGTACGCCGCCGCACAACCTCGATGCCGAGAGGAGCGTCCTCGGCAGCATCCTGCTCGACAACGAGGTGTACGCCTCGCTGGAAGGCAAGCTGGGGCCAGAGCATTTCTACAAGGAAGGCCATCGCAAGGTATGGCGTGCCATCGAGCGGCTCTTCCGCAGGGCGGAGCCCATGGACCTGGTCACCTTGGCCGAGGAGCTGAGGCAGTCGGGCGACCTGGAGGCCGTTGGTAGCGTGCCCTACCTCATCGGCCTGGCGGAAGGCGTGCCGACGGCCGCCTACGCCGACAGCTACGCCACCATCGTCCGCGAGAAGGCCGTGCTGCGCGACCTGATCAGCGCAAGTGGCACCATCCTGCAGGCGGCGTACGAGCAGGCCGCGCCGCTGGAACAGGTGCTCGACCAGGCAGAGTCGGCCATCTTCGAGCTCTCCACCGCCAAGCGGCGCAGCTTCTTCGCCGGCATGCCCGAGCTGGTGAGCGACACCTTCCAGGAGATCGACAAGTACTTCCGCAACCCCGACCCGGTCTCCGGCCTGCGTGCAGGCTTCAAGAAGCTCGACGAGATGACGGCGGGGCTGCAGCCCTCCAGCCTCAACGTGCTGGCGGCCCGGCCGAGCATGGGCAAGACCGCCTTCGCGCTCACCATCGCGCTCAACGTGGCCTTACGCGAGAAGAAGACGGTGGGGATCTTCTCGCTTGAGATGTCGGGGGTGCAGCTGGTCACCCGCATGATCTGCGCCGAGGCGCGGGTGGACATGAGCCGCGTGCGCAGTGGCCAGCTATCCGACCGCGACTTCCAGCGCTTGGCCGATGCAGCCGCCAGACTATCGGAATCCAAGGTGTTCATCGATGATAACGCCGTTCTTACGGTCATGGAGCTGCGTTCACGTGCCCGAAGGCTGATGGCCGAGCACGAGCTGGGCTTGGTCGTCATCGACTACCTGCAGCTGATGTCAGGCAGCTCGGCGCGAGGCGGCGACATCAGTCGCCAGCATGAGATCAGCACCATCTCTCGGGGCCTGAAGGCCTTGGCGAGGGAGCTGGACGTGCCTGTGCTGGTGCTCTCTCAGCTGTCGCGGGCGGTGGAGGCCCGCCCCAACAAGCGGCCCATGCTCTCTGACCTCAGAGAATCGGGTGCGATCGAGCAGGACGCAGATCTGGTCATGTTCATCTACCGTGACGAGTACTACGACCCCCACTCCGAGAAGCAGGGCATCGCCGAGATCATCGTCGGCAAGCAGCGCAACGGACCCACCGGTACGGTCGAACTGCAGTTCCACGATGCCCACGTGCGCTTCAACGACCTGGCTCGGGAAGACTGAGAACGGACTCATCCGCGTCTCAGACGCCAGGGATGCCCGTGCCGCAGCCGCCTCCTCTGCTTGGGCCGCCACTTGCTCGGGTGCGGAATTTTCACCAAGAGGCGCTCAAAGCACGTGATACAGTTCCGCCAGGTTCTCGAGGAGGAGTCGTCTATGGCCTCATCGCGCGAACGCATGTCGCGCTTCTTACGCCCCAGGATCGAAGCGGTCGGCCTTGAGATCGGCACCTCGTCGCTCAAGGTCGTGGAGCTTCGTCAGGGCAACCCACCGGCCTTGGCCGCGCTGGGTACGCGCCCCATGCCGCCTGGTCTGGTGCAAGAAGACCAGATCGTCGACCCCACCGGCCTCGCCGCAGAGGTCAAAGCCCTCTTCGACGAAGCAGGGATCCGCAAGCGCCACGTCGTCACCGCCGTGGCCAACCGCCCCGCGATCACCCGCAACATCATGGTGCCCAAGATGACCTTGCAGGAGCTCGAAGAGGCCATCAAGTGGGAGGCGGAGCGCTACATCCCCTTTCCCATCGACGAGGTGGAACTCGACTTCTTCGTCCTCGACAACCCGGACGACGTGGACGACGGTGGCCAGCTCGAGGTGGTCATCGCCGCCGCCCGACTCGATCTGCTCACCCAGCAGGTCGAAGCCCTCCGTCTGGCCGGGCTCGAGCCGGTGGTCATCGACATCAAGCCCTTCTCCCTGCTGCGCTCGCTCAAGGGCGCCTTGCTCGGCGACCACCTGACCAAGACCACCCTCTCCGGCAGCGGCTACACCGAAGCGAACGAGATCGGGGTGGTGCTGGAGATCGCCGCGTCCAACACCACCATCACCCTCGTGCGCGGCGAGCGCGTGCTGATGAACCGCAACATCAGCGTCAGCGGCGACGACTTCACGGCAGCGGTGCAGCGCGCCTTCGGCCTCGACTTCGACAGCGCAGAGGACGTGAAGCTGCAGTTCGGCACCGCCACCATCCCTTCCGAGGACGAGGAGGAGCTGCTGAACTTCGATGCCAAGCGCGAGCAGTACAGCCCCAGCCGCGTCTACGAAGCCTTGCGGCCGGTGTTGATCGAACTCACCACCGAGATCAGGCGCAGCCTCGAGTTCTTCCGGGTGCAGACCGGCGACGCCAATATCAGCCGCATGCTGGTCACCGGCGGAGGTGCCAAGCTGCGTGGCCTGCCTGAAGCCATCGGCGACACCCTTGGTGTGCGCGTCGACCTCGCCGATCCATGGCTCACCGTCACGGTGGACGGCAACCGCTTCGACCGCGCCTACCTGCAGAGTGTGGCGCCTGCCTTCGCCGTCCCCTTGGGTCTGGCGCTTCGGGGGGTGACCGGGCTTGATTAACATCAACCTGCTACCCAAGAGCCTCAAGCGCATCCGTGAGCCGGGCTATTGGCGCGTTCTCGCGGTCGCCTTCCCCTTGCTTCTGCTCGGGGTGCTCTTCGGCGTGCAGTACCTCACCAACCAGACCATCACCAACCTGGAGCGCGACGTGCAGGTCAGGCAGGATCAACTCGCCCTGCTCGAGCCCTTCCTCAGCGAGCAGCGCCAGCTGCAGTCGAGGCAGCAGGCGCTTCGGTCGCTGATCGCCGTGGCCGAAGAGGTGCGCCGCGGCCAGGTGCGCTGGACTTCCGAGATCTCCGCTCTGCTGGAGACCTTGCCTGCCAGGGGTGGTGGCGAGCGGCCGAGGATCGACTTCCAGACCCTGAGCATGCGCTCGGTCTACCCGCCCGTCTCCGATCCCAACCGTTTCGAGGGCAGCTCGATCATCTCTGAGGCCAACGTCTCCGGCACGGCCATCGACGCTCAGGTGCTGGCGGAGTTCGTGCGCAACCTGGAGAACGCCAACGACTTCGGCGTGCTCTTCCAGAACGCCCAGAGGCAAGAGGACAACGACACCTTCTCCTACAACCTTTCGATCGGTGGCTTCTCCGAGGTGTCGCGATGAGGTTCTCCCTGCGCAACCTCAAGCAGCGCGACATCGCCATCATCCTGATCGTGCTCAGCATCGTGGGCGGCCTGCTCTGGTACTTCTACATGTACCAGCCATCGCAGGACCGCATCGTGGCGCTCGAGAACCAGATCCAGCAGCTGGACCTGGAGATCCGGCGAGGCGAGGACGCAAGGCGCAACCTGCCCGAGCTGCGGCTGGCGGTGGCGCTGCTCGAAGAGGAGCGTCGCGTCTTCCTCTCCCAACTGCCCACCGAGTCCCAGGTGGCCAACGTCATCGACAGCCTGAGGCTCGCAGCCGTCGACGCCGGCCTCAGCCTTGACGCCTTCGCCCAGACGGGCGCATCCGAGAACATCCAGGATGTGCGCCCCATCGGCTTCAGCGTCAACGGCAACGGCACCTTCGGAGAGACCATGAGCTTCATCGGGGTGCTCGAGGGCCTGCAGCGCTACACCAAGCTGAACCAGATCAACCTCTCCTTGGAGGACAACGATCGCGCCGATCCCTTCTTGAACAGCGACATCGGCTTCACCGTCTACGTGTTCACGGGCACTGACCCAGGGGAGCGTTGATCATGGCCTTGTCTCGTACGGCCCGGATCCTCATCGCGGTGCTCCTGTTGGCTGCCGCCGCCTTCTTCTGGGTCAACTTCTTCTACCAGGAGCGCTTGGCGGAGTCCGCACCGACCGAGTCCACCGTCGACGCTGTCGGCTTGGTCGGCGCCGACGATGCCGTGGATGCGGATGCCCAAGCTGCTCCTGCCGACCAGGAGGCCGTGGACGCCGATGCGGCTGCCGCTAGCGATCTCCTTGGCGACGCCCAGCCGACCGAGGAGGACGACGCTGCCTCCGCCGAGGTCGCCGGCGAGGACGCCGATGAAGTCGCAGCCTCACTCGAGGGTCAGGATGCGTCCGCTGCCGTCCCACCCGTCGTCGTGCCTCCGGTGGTGCTGCTCGACGCGCCGGTGGCCGTCAGCCGCGACATCGTGGTGGCCGACCTTCCCTTCTTGATCACCTCTCCGCTGCTGCCGGCGGTGCAAGCCGAGGACGACGCTCAGCAGGATCCGGCCTTGCGCGTCGGGGTCGTAGGCGAACGCGTCATCAGCAACCCCTTCTCGCCGGTCGTGCTGCGCGAGGTGGAAGCCCCTGCACGCGATGTACCGATCGACGATCAGGTCATCGTCGACGTGCCTGTCCCCGGTCAGCCCGGTGCCGCCCCTGGCTTGGCCACGATCGGCGAACCCGGTGCGGTGGCCAGCGTCGGCGGTGTCATGGTGGTTCCTCCGCCCCGTGCAGGCACCCCGACCCCCAGTCCCGTCGTACCAGCGAGCACGGCAGGCAACGAGCTGCAGCGCCCGCTCCCCAGTGGTGGTGTGCTCGTCTCCACGCCCGACCTGCTGCGCCAGACCAGGACCGCGCCGGCCGAACCGACGCAGCCCGCGGTGGACTTCGCCCAAGTCGCCGCTATCGCAGAGCCCGAGCCAGAGGCCGCACGACTGGACGTCGGCGACATCCCCGACACCACCTCGGCAGCGACGGCGATGGACCCCGAGTTGCAGCCCCTTGCACCCAACGCCGTTGGCTCCTCCACCCAGACCGCGGCCCAGCCCCAGGTCGGCAACGGTGAGGTGCCCTTGGCCGCCGGCGTCAACCGCCTGGCCCGCTACCTCCGCGACAACGACTACAGCTTCACCGGCTCGGTCGTCGGTCCCGTCGGCGTCGGCTTGTTCCGCTCCTTGGAGCACGACGCCCCGATGATCGTCACCCTCGGGCAGAAGCTGCCCGACACCGACATCGTGCTGACGGACCTCCGCGGCCAGCAAGCAGAGCTCATGCTCGACGACATCAAGCAGATCCTCACCTTGGACATCAGGCGGTGACCATGAAAAGCGTGCTCTCCATCCTCAGCTGCGTGGCCTTGTTGGCGGTCGGGGCGTCAGCCTTCGCCCAGCCTGCCGACTTGCCGACCGACCCTCGCTTCGACCAGCCAGTCACCTTCGCGACCGGCTCGGCGGGTGAGGAGCTGCGGGCCATGCTCATCGCCCTGGCCCGCACGGTGGGGCTCACGCCGGTGGTCGACGACGTGGATCCGAACAGGACCATCGTCTACGACATCGGCGACGCCAAGCCCTTCCGCCAGGTCTGGTCCCTCGTCCTGACCCTCAACGACCTGGACTACGAACTGTTGGACAACGACATCGTGGTCATCGGCAGCCCCACCTCGCTGGCCAGGCTGCGGAGCAGCCCTGTCGAGACCGCGGCAGCCGCCGCCTCGCCGACCCCGGCGGCCTCCGACGTGGAGCAACGTTTCTACCGGGTGGCTGCCGATCCTGAGCAGCTGGCCACCATCCTCCAACGGGTGGTACCCGGTGCGCAGGTCGACGCCCTGCCAGGCACCAGCGCCATCGTGGTCAGCGGTACGGCTGCCCAGCATGAGGTGGTCGCCTCCGCACTGGCCCAGTTCGACGCGCCCTCCGAGGCGATCCCGGTGATCCAGCGCACCTACACCCTCTCCAACGCGCGAGCCGAGGCCCTGGAGGACGTGCTGAGCCGCACCTCCTTGGTGGTGCAGGAGACCAACCCCGACACAGGCGTGATCTCGAGCAGCCCGCCCGAGTTCACCGTGGTCGCTGAGCCGCGCACCAACACCCTGATCGTCACAGGGACTGCGGCTGCCCACGCCCGCCTCGCCGACCTGATCGCCGACCTGGACCGTCCGCAGCCCCAGGTCAACATCCAGGTACGCATCCAGGAGATCACCCGCACCAACGCCCTCGACCTCGGCATCGACTGGACCGTCGGCTTCGGCAACATGAGCGCCAACATCCTCAGTGGCGGCCTGGGCTTCATCTTCGACACCACCCAGGTCATCTCCAGCCTGAACGTGCTGGCCGTGCTCGACACCTTGGAGTCGCAGGGCCTCTCCCGCCGCGTCGACGACACCAACATCACGGTGGTCAACAACGGCATCGGCTCCATCCAGGCCGGTGGCAAGATCTTCATCACCCTGCCAGGCGCCTCCGAGAACATCGAACGCGAGATCGACTACGGTGTGCAGGTGCAGGTGACACCGCGCATCACCGCCGATGGCCGCATCACGCTCGAGATCGAGACCAGCGTCGACGACGTGCTCTCCACGACCAGCGACCCCAACTTCCTCGAGCTCTCCACCCGCAACCTCAACACCGTCGTCACGGTGGAGGAAGGCCAGACGCTGCTGCTGGGCGGCCTGCTGCACAACTCGCTGTCTGTCACGCAGAACCGCGTGCCGATCCTGGGCAGCATCCCGATCATCGGCAGCCTCTTCAGCCGCACCGAGACATCCGAGGACAACACCGACCTGCTGGTCATCGTCACGGCGATGATCCTGGACTGAGCAAGGCCCACAGCCACCGCCTGGCTGACGAGAGCGTGGCCTCCGACAAGGGGGCCACGCTCTTTGCTATGACAGGAGGCGTATGCACGTCCTGCACGCGTCTCCGCCGTTCAGGCCACGGCCGGGCGGCATGCTAGGCTGGCCGGATGAACGGGCTGAGGTACCTCTCTGCCGGCGAGTCCCATGGACCGGCCTTGACCATCCTGCTCGACGGTGTGCCGGCGGGCCTTTCGCTGGTGGCGACCGAGCACATCGACCCTTGGCTGCGTCGCCGACAAGGCGGCTATGGACGCGGTCGTCGCCAGGTCATCGAGACCGACAGCGCCAAGCTGTTGGGCGGCGTGCGCGCCGGGCGCACCACCGGGGCGCCGGTGGCCATGCAGATCGAGAACCGGGACTGGCGCAACTGGGAGCAGATCATGGCGCCGGAGCCGGGCCATGAACCCCGCAAACGTGCACTGACCGAGGCCCGTCCCGGCCACGCCGATCTCAGCGGCGGCGTCAAGTACGGTCACAAGGACCTCCGCGACGTGCTGGAAAGGGCCTCTGCCCGCGAGACGGCCTCGCGCGTGGCGGCTGGCGCCGTGGCCATGCGCCTGCTGGACGAGGTCGGTGTCCAGGCCTGCGCAAGGGTGGTGCACATGGCCGGCGTGCCATGCGACGGCGGCATGGACTGGGCGCGGTTGGAGGCGCTCGACGACTCCCCTTTCCGCTGCTTCGACGCAGAGGCCGAGGAGGAGATCCGTCGGCGGGTCGATGAGGCCAAACGCGAGGGCGACACCCTTGGCGGCATCGTGGAGGCTCGCTTCCGCGGCCTGCCCATGGGCCTCGGCAGCTATGTGCAGTGGGACCGCAAGCTGGACGGCCGCCTGGCGCAGGCGGCACTCTCGGTGCAGGCCATCAAGGCCGTGGAGATCGGCGATGGCTGGCGCAACGCCACCGTGCGCGGCAGCGAAGTGCACGATTCCATCCACCATCGCTCGCCAGAGGGCTACCACCGCAGTTCCAACCGGGCTGGCGGCCTCGAGGCCGGCATGACCACCGGCGAGGAGTTGGTGCTTCGAGCGGCGATGAAGCCGATCGCCACCCTGATGCGCCCCTTGCCGACGGTCGACGTGGTCAGCCACGAGCCGGCCGACGCTGCCCGCGAGCGCTCCGACACCACGGCGGTGCCGGCTGCCTCCATCGTCGTGTTGGCCATGTGCGCCATGGTGCTGGCCGACGCGGTGTTGGAGAAGTTCGGCGCCGACACCATGCGCGAGATCGGCGAGCGGGTCGCCGCACACCGCGACTACAGCGCCGCGTACTGAAGATGATCCGTCGCCACCATCCCGAACGCCCGGTGAGCTGGATCGCCATGGCCGGCTTCATGGGGGCCGGCAAGAGTCGCATCGGCTGGGAGCTCTCGCGTCGGCTGCAGCTCACCTTCATCGACACCGACCGCGTCATCGAGCGGGTGGCCTGCATGCGCACCAGCGAGATCTTCGAGCTCTACGGTGAGGCCACCTTCCGTGACTATGAGACCGAGATCGTGCGCCGTTGCCTGAGGCTGGACGAGGTGGTCGTCTCCACCGGTGGCGGCACCGTCGTGCGGCAGGAGAACCGCGAGCTGCTGCGCTCCCGCGGCCCAGTGGTCGTGCTCGATGCTTCCCCTGAGACGGTCTACAAGCGCACCCGCCGGCACCGCAGGCCGCTGCTCGAGGGCGCAGATCCCATGGCCCGCATCCGCCAGCTCATGGCCGAACGGGCGCACTACTACGAGGACGTCGCCAGCGTGCGGGTGAACTCCGATGGCAGGGACGCCCACGACGTGGTCGAGGAGATCGTCAGCAAGCTGCGGGTCTGGAAGGCGGAGCGGTCGTGAGTCATCAGCGGCTGCACGTGGGCGTCGGGCAGGCCTATGACGTCTGGGTGGGTGACGAGGCCGACCTGCTGGCGCGTGCCTTAGGGGCGGCGGGTGCGAGCCGAGCATCGAAGTCGCTGCTGCTGACCGACCGCAACGTGGAGGCCGCCGGTCATGCCGATCGGGTCAGCGAGGTCTTGGCCGCCCTCGGCGTCGAGGTCATGCGCCTGGTGGTCTCGCCTGGCGAGGAGGCCAAGAGCCTCTCCGTCTACCATGGCCTACTGGAACGGATGGCGGGTGCCGGCCTCGATCGCCAGGCCTGGGTCTTCGCCCTCGGTGGTGGCGTGGTCGGCGATCTGGCCGGCTTCCTGGCCGCCTCCTACCTGCGCGGCCTGAACTGGGCCCAGCTCCCGACCAGCCTGCTGGCCATGGTGGACGCCTCGGTCGGCGGCAAGACCGGGCTCAACCTGGCGGCCGGCAAGAACCTCGTCGGCGCCTTCTGGCAGCCGAGGGTGGTGGTCGCGGAGGTCGCTGCCCTGGCCAGCCTGCCGGAGGCGGAACTGCGCGGCGGCGCCATGGAGATGTACAAGCATGCCCTGCTCGTCGACGCCCCATGGCGCCGTGAGGCCTTCCATCGACCAGGTGAGGCAGCTGGCCTGCGCCATGAACTGCCTACGGCGAGTTGGGT
Organism: uncultured bacterium; assembly: GCA_964465355.1. GTDB lineage: Bacteria > Deinococcota > Deinococci > Deinococcales > Trueperaceae > JAABTL01. The sequence continues at coordinate 14,775 of CAYXJZ010000065.1, forward strand.
GGACCTGGTCTCCGCCAACGTCGAAGTGAAGGCGGACGTCGTCGGGAGGGACGAGCGTGAGTCGGGTGTTCGCGCCCACCTCAACCTCGGCCATACCCTGGCACACGCACTGGAGACCGTGACCGCACACCGCATGTCGCACGGCACCGCGGTGGCCTACGGCCTGGTCTACGCTGCCCTCCTCGGCCAGGCGAGGGGTTGGGTCGACTGGCGTGCCGATGTGCAGGCCGTCGCCGCCTGGGCGGCTGACCAACCCCTGCCCGACCTGCCTTTCGCCGAGCTGCTGTCCGCCATGAGGCAGGACAAGAAGCGGCAGGACGGCCGGCTTCGCTTCGTGCTGTTGCGAGAGGCGGGGCGCCCGGAGCTGGTGAACGACGTGAGCGAGCAGGAACTGGGCGCGGCATGGTCCACCTTGCTCGACCTCTTCCATGGAGGCAACGCATGACAGAAGCCGATGCCCGTTCCCAGGCCACCGTCTGGCTGCTCAACGGTCCCAACCTCAACCGCCTCGGCGAACGCGAGCCCGAGGTCTATGGGCGCACGACCTTGGCCGAGTTGGAGTCCCTCTGCGAAGCCGAGGCCGGCGCTCACGGCTGGCGGCTGGAGCGCAGGCAAGGCCAGTCCGAAGGCGAGTTGATCGGTTGGCTGCATCAGGCCGCCGATGAGGGCGCTGTCGGTGTGGTCATGAACCCTGCGGCCTACAGCCATACATCGGTGGCCCTACGAGACGCGGTGGCCGCCATCGGTCTGCCCGTGGTCGAGGTCCATCTCTCCAACGTGCACGCCCGCGAGAGCTTCCGCCACACCGCCATGACCGCAGGTGCATGCGTTGGCGTGATCGCCGGCTTGGGGATCGAGGGCTACTTGGCCGCCATCCGTTTCCTGGCCCGCCGCCAGGTCGTCCAGCCGACCTGAGACAGCTTCATCCGCGCAGGATGCCTTCTTCACCGCGCTGAGCCAAGGCTGGAAGGTCAGCCAGCGTGCGCAGGCCGAACTCCATCAGGAAGCGATCGGTGGTGGCCAACAGCAAGGGCCTTCCCACCACCTCCTTGCGGCCGACCACCTTGACCAGTTCTCGTTCGAGCAAGGTCTCGACGGTGGAGTCGCAGCTGGCGCCGCGCGCGGCCTCGAGCTCGCCACGGGTCACCGGCTGATGGTAGGCCACCAGGGCGAGGGTCTCCAGCGCGGCGGGCGAAAGGTTGGGCAGCGGCGGTGGAGCCAGGAGGGCGGCCAGTTGTGGCGCCACCGATGACGCCACCACCAGACGGTAGCCGCCGGCCACGGATTCGATCTCCACGCCCAAGGACGCAGCCGCCAGCGTCTGCCCCAGGTCTTTGAGCGCCCGCTCGAGGCCCTCGGGCGAGGCCTCGAGCAATCGCTGCAGCTCCTTGGTGGACAGGGGTCTGCCTGCGGCCAACAGGGCAGCACAGAGGCGAGCACGCAAGGCTTCCATCTGGAGGATGGTCGCATCCGCAGGGGCGCAGCGTCAACCGGCAGTGAGCACCACGCCAGGACCTCCGATGCGTTCAGGGCAGGTGGGTCGTGCCCTCACGCTGTACCACCAGCCCTTCGAAACGCCCATCGACCGCCAACCGCCACCAACCATCCTCGGCGGCGACCTCCGCGACGCTGAGCTCACAGCGGCCAAGGTCACCCAAGGACACTGAGGACGGCCAGACGCCTTCGGCGGCGTGCTGAGTGCGCGCCAAGAGCAGGCCTGAGGCCACAGCCTGCTCTGCTGCTGCGGCAGCAGCTGCAGAGCGCTGTGCAGCCACCGCCAGGCGGTGTTGCAGCAGAGCCATGGTCAGCAGGCCAGCCAGCAGCCCCCAGACGAGCAGCGTCAACCACAGCACCGTGACGAGGACGAAGCCCTTCTGGCGCCCATGGCGGTGGCCGTCCGCCGCGCTCACGGCATGACCTCGGCACAGACAGCATGGACCAGGTCGATGACGTAACTCCGTCGGTCTGCGTCCGTCCACGCCAGTTCCAGCTCAAGGCCCGTCCAGCGACTGGTGCCGTCGTGCTCGATGGCGCGCCACCGGCCGTCCAGATCGCGACCAGCCAGGACGAGGAAGCCGGTGACGTCCTCTAGGTAGGGCTGGCGCACATGAGGGAGGTTGCGATGATAGAGCGCCGGCCTACCGCCTCCGTCCAGGCCGCTGAAGACCTCGGTCGTGGCCACCCCCGTCTCTCCCGGCGGTACACCCGTGAGTCTCAGTCGCCTTCCGCCGTCGGCCACCTCGAGGCCGCATCCGTCCGAGCCGCGTCCGGCCACGCCGACCAGGGACCGCAGCAGCAGCGGTACCGCCACCCTTCGTTGGGCTTCGACCCCACGCGCTTCCACGGCTGCCGAGATGCGAGCCGTCGAGACCAGGCTGCCGGAGGCCGCCGCCAGGATCACCGCACCCAAGGCAAAGGCCACCAACAGCTCGACCAAGGTGAATCCCCGCGCCGTTCCTGCCCCAAAGTGGTGGTGCATCATGGCGTCTCACACAGCGCGAGCGAGGCCTCTGGCGTGATCGCGGCGACCACGGCGTCGGCCTGCCTCGTCAGGTCGGCCGCTACGGCGACGGTGCTGACCACCAGGGGTGCCTGGATGGCCAGCAGCGCCATGGCCACGAGCACTTCGACCAAGCCGGCGCCCAGCAGGCTCTTCATCGCGGCTCCCATCGCACCCTGCCCAGGCTGGAGACGAGGACGGCGGCCTGGCCGCCGCTGCGGTCGTGCAGCAGCAGGGTGGTGTTGCCAAGGCCGCCGGTGCAGGATCGCGGCAGGCCGTCAGGGCCGAATGCGAGTCCTCGCGTTGGCCACTCGATCCTGATGGTGGGCGGGAGTCGACTCGGCCAAGCCGGCCGGCCAGGGCAGGCGGTGATGGCCACCCCGCGGCTCTCGATCACCGCGATGGCCCTGCCATGCGCCAGGTCGCGGGCCAGCATGGCGGCGGCGCGCGTCGCCGCTGCGCCGTGACGCGGCCAGGCGATGGCTGCCAGGATGGCGAGCACGGCCAGGACCAGCAAGACCTCGATGAGGCTGAGACCGTTTCGTGTAGCCATGCCAAGAGGATGCGCGACGAGCCCGGGGTCGGGTTCGTCGCGCACGGCCTGTGCCAAGAGGCTCTGGGCTTGGGATGAGGTGCTTCGCTTGGCCTCAGCGGCGGCTGATCGCCACCAGTCGTGGTTCTCCCCCGCCACCGCTGCTGCCGGTCTCGCCAACTGGCACGGTGGCGAGCGCCTCGTCGTAGTGGATCCCGCCCGCACCTTCGACGCGCACCTGCTTGCCACGGACGGCGCCGTGCAGCGCGCCGGAGCCGCCGACCACCACCCTGGAGAAGGGCGCATACACGGTGGCGGTCATGACAGATGCACCGCTCACGGTCACACCGGTGTTGTTGCCTGAGTCGTAGGAGGAGAAGACCGACAGGGTGGGCAGACCGCTGGCGCTGTAGTTGATCGGAGGCACGTTGCTCATGTTCCCGGCGTTGCCCATGGTGGTCTTGCCGCTGACGAAGATGGTGAGTGAGCTGCCCTCGTCGATCCTCAGGCTGCTGGCGCCGCTGCCGAGCGTGAGGTCACCGTCCACGAAGATGGCCACGTCGCCGCCGGTGATGCGCAGGCTGCCGACGCTGGTCAGGTTCAAGGAGCTGACCCTGAGCATGGGGATCTCCTGGCCGAAGACGCTGGTGGGCTGCATGACCCGACTGGGCTGGTTCACCCAGTCGTCGACGTTCCAGGTCTCGTCGAAGACGCGCACACCGGTCGGCCTGATCTCCCAGCGGTTGGTGGGGTAGCCGCCCACTTGCAGCGCACCGGTGTCGGGGAGGTCTTTGAAGGGCTGCATGACGTCGCGGATGCCCAAGGGGTCGCAGGGCTCGCTGGCCACCGGCTGAACGGCTGTGCTCGGTGCGATCACAACGGAACCACCAACGTTCTGTCCCTTGGGGATGCCCGTATGCCACACGGTGGTGACGGTGGTGGCCGCCCTCGCATCGCCCGTGACGTAGGCGGAGGTGTTGGCGAAGTGGACGCGACCGGCCGAGGAGATGGCGTCCCCCTGCACCTTGGCGGCGTTGTTGAAGTCGACGTTGCCGTTGGCCACGACGCTGCCGCGGACGGTGGCGGAGTTGTTCAGCGCTACGGCGCCGGTGGTACGCACATCGCCGTAGTAGGTCGCGGCCGCCTGGATGGTCACGTTGCCGCTGGCGTGGACGTTCCCTTCGACCCTGGCCGAGCCGGAGGCGGTGACGCCGCCTGTGGAGTACACGTCCCCGAGGATGGGCGAGGCACCGCTGATGGTGACCGTCCCGCCTGGGTTGAGGGTCTGCACGTGGGCGTTGGCGCGTGCCCCGCTGCTCTGATAGAGGGCGGTGCGCGAGTCGAAGCTGTCGATGCGGCCGCTGCCTGACACGTCGATCGCCTCGCAGGCCACGATGGCGCCGGTGAAGGGGCTGGCCCCTGCCCGTGCTTCACCAGCGGCGAACACCAGCAGCGCCTCCGCCACGTACTCCGCGCCACGCGGCCC
>CAYXJZ010000066.1:0-19160 GCA_964465355.1 uncultured bacterium
GCAACGTGCGCCTCAAGACGACGGCGGCTTTGAGGAGGTCCCATGTCGAACGCGGCGGGCGGGAGCTGGCGATCCTGAGGGACGTCGGCGAACGCGCGGCGATCCATGAGGTGTCCGGCTACCTCTTCTTCGGCACGGCTGGGCGGATGCTGAAGGAGGTCGCCGAGACCGGTGCTGGCGCGAAGGACTTCTCGCTGATCGACTTCCGGCGTGTCCAGGGGATCGATGCATCGGCGGCTTTCGCCCTCCGCAGGTACGTCGATCAAGCCAAGGCCATGGGCACCACCGTCGTCCTCACCGGTCTCTCGGATGAGCTCAAGACGGTGCTCGAGCGCTCCGGCGTCGGCGCCGACGGCCAAGGGCCACTCATGATCGATCACCTGAACGAAGGACTGCGGACGATCGAGGATCGCCTGATCGAGGCGAACCCGACCGTCCCCGACACCGACGATGACTTCCTGCATGAGCTGCAGCGCGCCCATCCATCGCTCGATCTGCACAGCTGCTTCGAGAGGATGGAGGCGAAGGCCGGGGACGTCGTCTTCGAAGAGGGCGCTGAGGCCGACAGCCTTGCCTTCCTCGTGTCTGGCGTCCTGCGTGTCGAGCATCTGGCCGCTCCTGGCCAGCCGGTTCCGGTCGCAAGGGTCTTGCCTGGCGCCCTGGTCGGGGAGACCGGCTTCTACGCCGACACGCACCGCACCGCTCGCGTGAGTGCTGCGACGGACTGCGTGCTCCTCTGCCTGACAGCGCAGGCCTTGGCCGAACTGGAGGCCTCGCATCCCGCTCTGGTGGCGGACATCCATCGACTGGCGGCTTCGCACTTGGCGAGACGATTGGCCAGGACCATGTCGCTGCTTCAGGACGCGGACCTCTGAAGGGGTTGACCTCGGCCGTGCAAGGTCACGAGTGTCATGCGGCGACGTCATCTGGGCGAGCTCTGGCTGGTGCCTGGCCGGTGCGAGCTCATCGCTCTTCATCGCGTCGCTGCTAGCCTGCTGGCATGGTCGAGGCTCATCTCATGCGTCCCAGGGTCGGTGTCTGGCGACCCGTCGTCGTCGCCAACGGCTGGCGACGGTCCATCGTCGTCATCGGCCTGCTGCTCGCCACGCTGCCTGCCGCTCGCGCCCAGGGCGTCGACTTCATGGTCATGGTCCAGGCCTACGGCGACGCCGTCTTCGGCACGCTGCACACCGAGATCATGAACAGCGCCATGGGCGTTCCTGGCGGCGCCTCGCAGCCTCCGCGCGTCACGACCTGGCCCGAGCACCTCGGCGTCACCTCGGTCGACGGTCATGTCTTCTCGGTGGACGAGCTCATCGCCATGCGCTACGCCGACCCAGGGCGGATGCGTGAGCTCCTGCACGGGCGGGCCATCACGGTCCAGGGCGTGGTCGAGCGGTCGGTGCGGGCCGACAGTTCCTTCAGGCTGGTCAGCGCCACGGACGAGGGCTATGGGGTCTGGGCCTACTGGCGCCGCGTCGACCGGCCGCTGCCTGAGCACGGGAGCACGGTCACGCTGCACGGCGTCGCCGAGCTGGAACGGCAGGGCTACCTCACCATGCGCGAGGCCGAGTACGTCGATGGGCAAGCGGTCGGAGGACCTACCGCCCTGGACGCCGTCGCCATCCCCGACACCCCCGACTACGCCGCGCTGACCTTCGCCCCTTCGCCTGAGGTCACCGCCGCGCTGGCCGAGTCCATGGCGGACACGCTGTCCGCCTCCCTGGCCGAAGGCCACGGCCGACAGGACCTGGTCGACCTGATCCGCAGCGGCGAGCTGCAGACCGTCTTCGCCCAGTTGCTTGAGCCATATGGCTTCTCCGGCAGCGATATGGCTGACGTGCTGGCCAGCCACCTCATCATGAGCTGGCAGATCGTCAACGACCACCCGGAGGACGGGCCTCGGCAAGGTGTGCTCGCTGTCCGCGACGAGATGCGCGAGTCGCTGGCCAGGGCGGCGTGGCTGCCCGGTCTGCTCGACGCCGAGAAGCAGGCCTTCTCTGAGACGCTGGTGGTGGGCACCATGCTGATCGTGGCGCGCTACTTCCGTGGCAAGGAGACCGGTGACCAGACCGTCGTCGCCATGGCCGCCCAGGACGCGCGGGACATGGTCCTCGGCTACGGCGGTCCAGACCTCAGGGGCGTGGTGCTGACGGGCGCCGGTCTCGTGGCGCGCTGAGGGCCGGCCTCAGAGCAGCCGTTCCATCTCCACCTGCGTCAACTCGCTTCGTCGCCATCCCGTGGCGACGAAGAAGGCATCGGCCATGGCCTCTGGCACGACAGGGGGGACCGTCCAGCCGGCATCGGGGAAGCGGTGGAACAGCGAGCGCATGAAGTCGCGCGCCAGGCCCTGCCTGCGTCGCTCCTGAGCGACCGACAGCGCCAGCAGGCGCATCCGTGTGCCCGACGCTTCGACCAGGGCCACCGCGTCGCCGTCGACCGAGGAGAAGGCCGACAGCGGGTGGGTGGCGCCGGCGAAGGAGACGGGCGCCGTCGACCAGCTCGGTCGCTTCGGGTAGGCGCGCAACAGGGCCCCGATGGCCTGGTCGAGATCGCAGGCCACCGTCTCCACCACGGGTTCCGGCGACGACGATGCATCCCGCTCGTAGCCCACCAAGGTGCCAAGCGTGACGAAGCCACTGGCCTCGTACAGTCGGCGGGCGGCGTGGTTGATGGTGATGACCTCGAGGACGATGCGCTGCTCTCCTCGGCGGGATGCATCGTCGACGGCGCGTGCGACGGCATGCCGGCCGAGGCCACGGCCGCGGGCTTCTGGCACCAGGGCAAGGGCCGCGATGCGCGCATCCTTGCCGCGGCGTGCGATGAGCATGGCGCCAAGGCCGGCACCCGAGCCGTCCGAGATCAGGTAGCTCTGCGTGAGGTCGACATGCCCCCTCTGGACGAGGCGGGCGAGGGTCTCTGAGGTGAAGCGCATCGGCACGAAGTAGCCCTCGAAGCCGTGCTCCAGGACCTCGGCGATCTCTGCGAGCGAGAGCTGGTCGAGGGTGGTGAGGCTAGGCTCCTCGGCGCCGCTCATGCGCCAAGGCCCTTGCTCATGAACAGGCTCAGCGGATCAGGCCGGTAGTCGCCGAAGGGCCCGCACTCGACATAGCCAGCCGTGCGGTAAAGACCGATGGCCTCAGGCTGCAGCACACCCGTCTCCAAGCTCAGCCTGACGACGCCCCGCCTGCGGGCGGCGTCCTCCAGCGCCAGCAGCAGGCGGCGGCCGAGGCCAAGCCCGCGGGCCGTCTCGGGCACGAACATCCGCTTCATCTCGGCGTGGCCCGGCTCCAGGACGCGGAAGGCGACCATGCCGCAGGCGCGCCCAGCCCTGCGCGCCACCAGGAAGACGGTGTCGGCACCGGCCAGCGTCTCTGCATCGACCAAGTGGTTGCTCTCGGCGGGGTAGAGGGCCTGCATGTAGCTGTCCGAGGCGGCGATCATGGAATGCACGTCTGGCTGCCGCGGGTCCTCCGTCGCGATGAGGATCGTGGCCTCGTCTGCCTCGGTGGCCAGCCTGCCGCCGATGGCCGCGGTGGCCTCATCGACGACCCGCCCGACGCAGGCCTCGGCGCTGAGCACGGCGGTGTCGATGAGCAGCCGCGGCCGCGCCCATGGGTCCACCCGCCGTGCCAGGACGGCCTCCCAGCTCACCTGCGCCGCGCCAGGCACGTCCGTCTTCCTGGCCTCCAACCGCTCACGGTGCAACCGCCGGTCGGAGCAGACCAGTTCCACCTCCACGAGCGGCACGCCAGCCCGCTCGGCCACCGCGAGGTAGGCGTCACGGGTCAGTGCGATGGGGTTGACCGAGTCGGCCACCACCGTCCTGCCGAGCGTCAGGTTGTCGGCCGCCAGCCGGTAGGCCACCACATAGCCAGCCGGCCCCATGTCCTCGCCCTCGCCGACGGTGCCCGCGTCGCGCAGGGCCTGCTCGATGCTGTCGATGCGCAGGTAGACGGCGCCCAGCCGCGCCGCCGCTTCCCGGGCGACGGTGGTCTTGCCGACACCGGGCAGACCGGAGAAGGCGATCAGCATGTTCTTCCTGGATGCGCCGATGACATGCGGAGCATCATAGGGCGGTAGGCTTCGGCATGGCAGCCGACCCGATCTTCGAGGGTTTCCATCCCGACGCGACGGTCTTCTTCCGCGAGCTGAGGGAGAACAACGAGCGCCCCTTCTGGCTGGCCAACAAGACCCGCTACGACCAGCATGTACGCGCCCCGATGGTGGCGCTCGGCGCCGCCTTGGAAGGCGCGTTCGGCGAGCCGCACATCTTCCGCCCCTACCGCGACGTGCGTTTCAGCAAGGACAAGCGGCCGTACAAGCTGCAGGTCTCCATGGTCTTCGGCGGCAGGGGGCCCGGCACGGTGGGATCCCGCTACGTGCAGTTCGACGCATCCGGGCTGTACGCAGGGGGTGGCGCCTACATGCTCGCGCCGGATGCCTTGGCGCGTTACCGCAACGCGGTGGCTGAGAACAGGACGGGCCAGGCTTTCGAAGCCATCGTCATGCAGCTGGAAGAGCAGGGTTACGAGGTGGACGGCGACAAGCTGCAGCGTGCGCCGCGTGGCTTCGATGCCGACCACCCGCGGCTGCGCTGGCTCAAGCACAAGGGCGTCTACGGGGGGCGTTCCTATGAACCGGAGCCGTGGCTGTACACCCCGGAGGCGCTGGACCGGGTCGCCCAGATCTTCGCCGACATGGAGCCGCTGGTGGCTTGGATGAAGCGGCACGTCGGTTGATCTGCTGATGAGCTGAGCTGAGTCGACGACAGGAAGGGGATGAGGCGGGATGCGCTACAAGACGCTCGGAGGCACGGGCCTGCTCGTGTCGGAGATCTGCCTGGGGACCATGACCTTCGGAGGACGCGGGTACTGGACCGCCATCGGCACGTTGGACCAGCCGGCGGCCGACGGGATCGTGGCGAGGGCACTGGAGGCAGGCGTCAACTTCATCGACACGGCCGACGTCTACTCGGAGGGGCTCTCGGAAGAGATCACCGGGAGGGCGATCAAGAACTCAGGCCGGCCGAGGTCGGACATCGTGCTGGCGACCAAGGTCTTCGGCCGCACCGGTAGCGGGCCGAACGATCTCGGCGCCTCACGCGGGCACATCATGTCTGCCGTCGCCGCCAGCCTCAAGCGCCTCGACACCGATTACATCGACCTCTACCAGATCCATGGCTTCGATCCCCTGACCCCCATCGAGGAGACCATCCAGGCGCTCGACGACCTGGTGCGTCAGGGCCTCGTTCGTTACGTCGGCGTATCGAACTGGGCGGCCTGGACCCTGGTGAAGGCGCTTGGCATCGCCGAGCGGCATGGCTGGGCCAGGCCGGCCACCCTGCAGGCCTACTACACCATCGCCGGACGCGATCTCGAGCGCGAGATCGCACCGATGCTGTTGTCGGAGAAGCTGGGTCTGATGGTGTGGAGCCCTCTGGCCGGCGGCCTCCTCTCAGGCAAGTACCCGCGCGAAGGCGACGGCCCGGAGGGCGCAAGGCGCGCCACCTTCGACTTCCCGCCCGTCGACCGCCAGCGTGTCTTCGACTGCGTCGATGTCATGCGTGAGATCGCCGAAGCGCGGAGGGTCTCGGTGGCTCAGATCGCCATCGCCTGGCTGCTGCACCGGCCCTTCGTCATGTCGGTCATCGTGGGCGCGAAGACGACCGATCAACTCGACGACAACATCGCTGCCACGGCCATCGAGCTCGGCGCTGAGGAGCTGGAGCGCCTGGATGCCGTCAGTGCCCTTCCAGAGGAGTACCCGGGCTGGATGATCGAACGCCAGAGCGGCGGACGCGCCAAGCACTAGCTTCTGCGATCGGGCCCGGCGTTCGGGGACGACCTACGGCTGATCCACACCGGAGTCACGGCCGCTGCGGCCAAGTCTGCGCCCAAGCCCCCGTGTAGACTCGACCCGTGCACCATGCAGCGAGACTTCCCGGCCCATCGGCCGCGGAGGTGCTCGCGCGCTGCCCCCTGGTCGCCGAGCTCGACGCCGAGGAGATCGCCGCCCTGGCAGCGATTGCTACACGCAGGCACTACCGCGACGGCGAGGACGTCTTCCTGGCCGGAGAGGCATCCATCGGTCTCGCCATCGTGGTCATGGGCGAGGTCGCGGTCTACCTGCTGTCGCCGCAGACCGGTCGTGAGTTGGTCCTGACGGTCGAGCGACCGTACGCCTCGGTCGCCGAGCTCGCCGCATTCGATCGGGGCCCTTACCCTGCCAACGCCCGCGCACGCGGTGACACCGAGCTGCTCGTGCTCGAGACCGATCGCCTCGAGGCGGTGCTCGGGCAGCGGCCACGCATCTCGCGGCACCTGCTGCGCGCCGTCGGCGTTCGCCTCCGTCGCCTCGTGGCCGTGGTCGAGCAGATCTCGTTCCAGGAGGTGGTGCACCGGCTGGCGGCCCATCTCCTCGAACGCGCCGATGGCGGCACGCCTTTCGAGCTGGGGACCAACGCCGACATCGCGGCCCAGATCGGAACCGTGCCGGAGCTGGTCAGTCGGAACCTGTCGCGCCTTCACGCCTCCGGCGGTCTGGGGTTGGAGGGTCGGAAGGTGTACGCCATCGATCGTGCTGCCCTCGAGCACCTCGCCCGATCGGCGGGCCGCTGAGGTATCGGCCGGCGCCATGCCAGGTCGAGACGACCCTGCGGCGACCCCAAGGCAGCCACCGGCTCAGCCTCCCTTGACCTACGTCATGGACATGCTGGCGGTGCGCGTCTAGCCTTGAGCGTGCCAGGCTCGGCGCGGTCCCGCCGGGGCGCCACCGCAGGCCATAAACATGGACAAACTTATCCAAGTTTGGGAGAGAGGATCATGGTGATGCCAACGTCCAGCCCTGACGACAGGCCCCGTGAGGGAGCGGTGCCGGCCTTCCAGCGCATGCTGGAGAGCATCCCGTTCCTGATCTTGATCGGCCTGGTGATGCCGACCGTGGTCTACACGGCCTGGAGCGTGACCGAGATCTTGATGTTGCCACGCTTCGGTGACGCGGCGCTCCACGGCCAAGGGACGGCCGGCCACGCCGCCCCTGCCGGCCGGGTCGACCAGAGCGAGGCCGCGCCGGCCACCGCCTCCGAGGTGGTGGCCGGCGGACCCGTGCCCGGCACGGTTGTGGCGTCAGGCGCCGTTCGGGTGTCGATGCGCAACATGGCGTTCACGCTGCGCACCCTCGAGATCGAGGCAGGCACCACCGTGACCTGGACGAACGACGATCCCTTCCCCCATGCGGTCGCCCACGGCACGCCAGAGCTGCCGGTCGAGGCCAAGGCCTTCTACTCAGGCGACTTCGATGGCGGCTGGAGCTTCTCCTACACGTTCACCGAGCCAGGCAGCTACGACGTCTACTGCAGCACCCCCGGCCACTACGCCGCGGGGATGACGATGACCGTGCTCGTCAAGGAGTGACCCCATGAACAGCCTCATCCCTCCCAGGAAGGTCTACCTGAAGCCCCTCTCGCGCGGCGAGCGCTGGTGGGTCATCGTCGGCTCCGTCTGGTGCGTGCTCCTGTTCGTGGCCATGTTCGCCTGGCCCGCCCTGGGCGGCCGACAGCAGACGCCGTTCGAGTCCTACCGCATCGAGCAGGCCGAGTTCCGTTCGCTGGCCGAGGCCTTCATCGCGGACAACACCGTCGGCGAGTTCAACGGGGTGCCCATCGTGACGCCGAACGCAGCAGGCGAGGTCTACATGGCCGCCCAGGCCTTCGTATGGCGCCCGGTCCTGCAGCTGCGCAAGGGCGAGACCACGCGCATCTACCTCTCGTCTTACGACGTGCAGCACGGCATGTCCATCCAGCCACTGAACCTGAACTTCCAGGTGATCCCTGGCTACGTCTACGTGGTGCACTTCACCCCCAACGAGGTGGGGGAGTTCTCCGTGATCTGCAACGAGTACTGCGGCCTTGGCCACCACTCGATGGCCGGCCGGATCATCGTCGTCGAGTAGCGCTCGGCGCGCCGCAGGAGGTTCGGTCCATATGGCATACGTCCCCGCCCGACCACCACGAACCCCACTCTTGGCCCAGGTGGCGGCCGCCTTCCGCACCTGTGAAGTCACCGGCTACCAGGTCCACACCCCGGCGCAGCGACTCATCCTGGTGAACGCGGTCGCCGCCGTCGTCATGCTCGCCTTCGGCGGCGTGCTCGCCCTTCTGATGGGGCTCACCCGCTGGGAGGCGGTGCAGCTCCTTGCACCGGAGACCTACTACCGCGTCGTCTCCACCCACGGCGTGGTCATGCTCGTGTTCTGGATCGTGTTCTTCGAGGTGGCTGCCCTCATCTTCGGCATGACGGTCCTGCTGAACGCTCCGCTTCGCCTGGTCCACCTCAGTTGGGCGTACACCAGCATGATGATCGCCGGGGCGGTCGTGACGGTCGCCACCACGATGAGCGGCCAGGCGAACAACATGTTCACGGCCTACCCGCCACTGGTGAACCATCCGGCCTTCTACCTGGGCATCATCCTCTTCGCGGTCGGGGCGTTGCTGGCCTCCGTGCACTTCGTCTACGCCGTGGCGCGCGTCAAGGCCGAGGGAACGTTGGCAGGCCCGATCCCGTTGGTGGTCTACGCGCTGCTCGCCGCCGCCATCATCGCCATCTGGACCCTGCTGCACGGCGCCGCCGCCTACCTGCCCGCCTTCGGTCAGTCGTTAGGCCTATGGAGCGTCGACCCCGCGATCTACCGCGTCCTGTTCTGGGGCTTCGGCCACGGCGCGCAGCAGCTCAACCTCGCCGCCATGGTCGGGGCCTGGTACGCGCTGGCCACGCTCACCACCGGAGCGCGGCCCGTGCACGAAGGGCTCAGCCGCTTCGCCTTCGTGCTCTACCTGCTCGGCATCAACATGGGCTCGATGCACCACCTGCTCGTCGACCCCGGGCCAGGCGAGCACGCACGCATCATCAACACCTCCTACTTCATGTACGCCGCGCTCCTCGGTTCCCTCGTCCATGCCTACTCGATCCCGGCCGCCATCGAGAACGCCCAGCGGGCCCGTGGCTTCAACAAGGGCCTGTTCGGCTGGCTGCGTGCCGGGCCGTGGCGTGAACCGGGCTTCTCCGCCCTGATGATCAGCCTGATCGGCTTCGGCTTCATCGCGGGTGTCTCCGGCGTGCTCATGGGCACGATGCAGCTGAACATGCTCATCCACAACACGCTGTTCGTGGTCGGACACTTCCATGCCACGGTCGTGCTCGGCACCACCGTCGCCTTCATGGGCCTGGCCTACTACGTGGTGCCGCTCGTGGCGAAGCGCGATCTCGCGCTCCCCGGCGTGGCGAGGTGGCAGCCCTACGTCTACGGTGGTGGCCTGCTCACGCTTATCGGCGGCCTCATGCTGTCCGGCAAGCTCGGTGTCGCGAGACGCGTGTGGGACACGAGTTACGCCGCCTCGCCCATAGCGGTGGAAAGCTACGGTGGGCTCGCGCACCTGTTCGCCAACACGGTGCTCGGCCTCGGCGCCATCTTCGCCGTGATCGGAGGGGCCATGTTCGTGCTGGTCATGGTCGCGACGGTGTTCTTCGGCCGCCGCTCCGAGAAGCCCGACGTCGGACACCTCGGCATCCTGGCCGGCGCCAACGGCCCGCGCAGCGACGTCGAGATGCCAGAGTACGCGAAGACGCCGGCCACCAACCTCCTGGTGTACCTGTTCCTCGGCTACTTCGTGCTGATGTTCCTCTGGGCCTTCTTCAACCTCGCACGCGTCGGTTGGGGCGTGGGGTGAGCCTGGTGGACGGCCTAGCGACAGGCACGCTTCATCGAGTCCGGCCCGCCGTGGTCGTCAGGCTGCGAGGGCTTCTGACCTTGCTGAAGCCCAAGATCACGCTGCTGTTGACCGCGGTGGGCGCGGTGGCTGCCGCCGTCGCAGCTGCCACGACCGGTGCCGCCCTGGACGGCGGCCGGCTCGTCTTGTTCTGCCTGCTCGGCCTGGCGGCGGCAGGTGGGGCCGCGACCTTGAACCACCTGTTCGACCGCGACCTCGACGCCTTGATGCGCCGCACCCGCCTCCGACCCATCCCCAGCGGGCTGGTTCGGCCGAGGACGGCGGCTGCCCTGGCGGCCGTGCTCCTCGCCCTCTCCCTGCCGCTCGGCTACCTGCTGCTCGGACCCGTCCCCGCCGTCCTCAGCACCCTCGGCGCCGCCATCTACGGCGGTCTGTACACCCTGTTCCTGAAGCGCCGCACCGCGCGCAACATCGAGATCGGCGGCCTCGCCGGCTCCTGCGGCGCCCTCGCCGGCTGGGCGGTCGTCGACCCTGGCCTCGGCGCCGGCGCATGGGCCTTCGCGGCCTTGGTGTTCGCCTGGACCCCCGCCCACTTCTGGGGGCTCGCCGTGGCCCGCGATGCCGACTACCGTGCGGCCGGGATCCCGATGCTGCCTCAGGTCGCGGGTGTCCAAGCCACTGCTCGGCGCATGACCTTCTACGCCGTGCTGACGCTGGTGGTCAGCGCAGCCCTCGTGCCCCTCACCAGCCTTGGGGCGGTCTACGGTCTGGTGGCGCTGGTCACAGGAGGGGTCGGCGTGTGGCTCTGCGCCGCCTTCTGGCGGTCACCCAAGCCTCAGGCGGCGCTGCGGGTGTTCAAGTTCTCCGGTGCCCACCTCGCTCTCCTTGCCCTGGCGATGCTCGCTGACCTGATGCTCAGGGCCGGGTTGGCCTGAACCCGTGGCCACCCAGCTCCGGACGATGACCGTTGCAGGCCGCCCCGGTGTGGTGCGCCTTCGCAACGTGGTCCTGCCGAACGAACACGGTGCATGGGGCTTCTGGCTCGAGCCGGTCCTGTTGACGCTGCTGGTGGCTCCGTCGGCAGCTGGGGGCCTGGTGGCCCTCGGTGGGCTGGTGGCCGTCTTCGCCCAGCATCCTCTCTCGCTGATCCTGGCCGATGCCGCCCGTGGTCGCAGCTACCCGCGCACCGGCGTGGCGCGGCGTGTGCTTGCCATTGAGCTGCTGATCGGAGGCGCCCTGGTCACGGGCGGCGTCCTGCTGAGCGGCTCCATCTCTGCGCTCGCTCCGCTCCTGCTCGCCGTGCCGCTCGTGCTCGTGCAACTCGGCTACGAGCGCCGCAACCGCGGCCGCGACCTCCTGCCAGAGCTGCTGGCCGCCCTGGCGATGACCGCTCTTGGCCCGGTGATCCTGCTGCTTGGCGGGGCGCCTGTGTCGGTGGCGATCAGCTGTTGGGCGCTGCTGGCAGGTCGGAACCTCTCGGCCGTCCTGTACGTCAGGGCGCGTCTGCGGTTGGACCGCGGCAACGGGCGTTGGCGCGCGGCCGGTGGTTGGCCGGCGCTCATCGCTGCCGGCGCGGCCGCCCTCTTGGCCAGCGCGGTGGTGTGGGCCGGTGCGGCGCCGGCGGCGGCAGCCGTTCTGTTCGCCGGCCTGTTGGGCCGTGCGGCGCTCGGGCTCTCGCCGCTGCGGCGACCGGCGAAGGCCAAGGCCATCGGTATCACCGAGATGCTCCTGGGTGCTACCACGGCTCTTGTGCTGGGGCTTGCTTGGACGTTTTGACGTCCCTAAGTCATTCGGCTGGGTGCTTGCAAGACCCCTGGAGACCTGTGCTATGGTGTTTGGCCGGGCGGCCGGGGGTTGAGCGAAGGCTCGAGCCGAACGCCCAGCAAACAACATGCGCCCGTAGCTCAGTTGGATAGAGCGTCTGACTACGGATCAGAAGGTCAGGAGTTCGAATCTTCTCGGGCGCACCACGACTAGGACGCACTTTCTGCGGGAAGTGCGTCCTCGCTTTTGGCTTCTGTACCCGCAGAAATACCCGCAGTCGCCCCCGACCCCGGTTCGAAGATGGCCAGGACCAGATCCTCCTCGACCACCCGGGTGTAGTGCTGCAGCGCCACATGAGGGTGCGAGTGCCCCAGCAGCTGCATGACCAGCTTGGGGCTGTACCGGCCCTGCTGAACCAGAGACTTGGTGACGTAGGTCGCGTAGAGGCTGCGAAGCTCGTGGAGCGTGACCTTGGGCAGACCTAGCTCGTCGACGAGCTGGTGCAGTGCCCGGTAGAGGTTGCTGGGCTCGATCGGCGTGCCGTTGAAGCTGGGGAACACGAGCTCGTTCGCAGTCCAGAGCGGGTTCTGCTTGGCGATCTTGTCGAGCCGCAGGCGGTGGGCACGAAGGACCTCCACCAGTTCGGGGCCGATCGGCACTCGCCGGCGTCCGGACGCTGTCTTGGGCGTCTCGAGGCGGTGCTTGCCGTTGACGTAGACGTACTGCTGGTTGATCGTGAGCAGCCAAGGCCCCTCGCTGCCGTTGGTCGACGCCAGGTCTCGCCACCTCAGGCCAAGCAACTCGCCGCGCCTCAGGCCGGCCGCCAGTGCGGTGTAGAAGACCGGGTAGTAGAGATTGCTGATGCTGCGGTTGTACCTGGTCCGAGCGGCGTCCAGGAAGGTTGCCAGCTGCTCTGGTGTCCAGGCCTCACCACGATCGCGACGTGCGTCAGAAGGGGTCTTGACGGGGTCGAGGTCGCCGGCGACGTCGTAGAGGCTGACCTTGCCTGCGCGGATCTCGGCCGCGTAGGAGCGGATGGCGAACTTCCAGATGCTCCTGAGCAGGATCGTCGCCTGGGCGGCGGTGCGGTAGTGGCCGGCGTCGACCAGGCCGATCTGGATGGCTTGCAGGTCGTCGAGGGTGACGGCGGAGATGGGTCGATTGCCGATGGCGGTCTTGATGTGTCGGCGGTAGAGACCGGCGTAGTTCTCGATGGTGCCGCGCTTGCGTCCCTGCAGCTTCTGCTTGCTCCTGAGGAGCTTGGCCATGACTTGGGTGACGGTGATGGTCTCGGCCGTTGTCGGCTGGGTCGTGCGGACCGCGATCTTGCGGTGCAGGTCGGCAGTGGCTTCGCGCATGGTGCGGCCGTAGCCGAAGACCTCGACGCGGCGACCGTCCGGCAACTGGATGCGCTGGCGATCACGGTACTTCTGCTCCGGTCGCTTGGCGCCAGCCCAGGCCTTGGCTGTGCTCTTCAGGGGGCGGTCAGCCATTGTCGTTGCGTCCTTCCATATGTGTGCAGAGGTGTGCTGTGATGTGTGCTCTGTATGGGCTGGTGTGTCGTTTTGCCACTTGACAACCCACCCCAGTAAGACTATGGTCAACCTACTCGGCCGCGGTTTCAGACCGCGGCCCTGTCATTTTGGATGCCGCGAATGCGGCAGCTCGTCTGTGGCCTTCTTCTGTCAGCACAGATACACCTGGTGAGTTGCTCACAAGAGTCGCGAGAGCACGCCTGTGGAACTCCTTGATCGACACGAAGACGTCATCTACAAACTGAGGGTGGTCGGCACGGATTGCGTTTCGAGCAAGTGCATAGGCAATGCACACGACCTCAGTGGTAGTAGATGGGGGCCTCGCCTCCAGATCGCGGAGGTACCGACCAGCAAGTGTCTTGCCGTGCTGCATCAAGCGGCCAAACACTTCGCGGTACGGCTGATCTACCTTCTTGAATCTGAAGTTCGTCAAGGCCCGATTGTAGGTCCAAGCCATCAGGTCGGCAGCCTGTAACAATGGGGAGTCGCTGTAGGACTGCACTACCTGAATGCTCCTTAGGCTGGATACGCCCGCTATGTCCCTTGCCGTCTCAAGCACGTTCTGAGCAGCAACGCCATCGGCAGCCGTGAACGAATCGACCACGATGTCCATGTGCTTGCCTCCAACAGCCTGGATGTTCCTTGAGAGCTCACCAAGTGCGTTCGGAAGGGCTCGGATCAGTGGATAGGTGCTGACCTCGTTGTACTTACGGAAGAGGCCTCTAGGCACTTCTCGCGACCGAAGGTAGGCATGCTCCAGTGCATGTTGGGGATCGCTGTAGTAGGGAGCGAAACCCTCTTGGAGCTCTTCCCGGAGGTAGAAGTCTGGAAGCAAGCCGAACTGAAATCCATAGGCGTCCTGGAACTCCAGGATGATGCGAATGGCGTCACGAAGCCATCTCGCGATCTGATCGTTTGATGCGTGCAGGTACGGATTCTTGCGCGGCTCGGCTCGGCTCGTGCCCCACATCCAACGAACATGGATCGGTGGTAACGCTTCCAGGCTGAGAGCGTCTTGGATACGCTCTCGGAGCACGTTCCATCGTTGCTCGAACCTCGGCAGCCGGTCCTGACGAATCACGACCGCACCTACGCCGACCATGGGCTGGTTCGGGCCACCAGACTTCGGTGTCCCGTCTGGGTTCATCAAGGCGGCGTGCCCACCGGAATCGTCGATAGCGGCAATGAACTCCCGATGCGGCACGCTAGACCCTACTTCCCTTGGTTGCCATTGACGTTGCGACTCATGGTGAGGTCACCAGCGGCTTGGCTGTGCTCTTCCGGGAACGGTCGGGCTTCTGCGACACTCGGGTCGACTCAGTTCCAAGAGCTCGCTGGGCGCGGTCGGAGCTGGTCACTTACGAAGGTGCTCTGAAGCTCTTGCAGCCGCAGGCCAGTGATCTCAGCAAGGTGAGCCTCGGCGAGAGGGAAGTGCTGGTTCAGTACCTCTCCAAACCTCCCGGAGGGTATAGCGGCTTTCGTCGCTTCTCGGACCAGCGTTGGTACCTCGGTTGCCCATGCCTCGTCATAGGGTTCGTGGTGGCGCCACTTGCGGGTTCCGTACTGCTTCCATAGGCGTTCCGCGTCATCGCGCTCGATAACCTTGAGCGCTTCGGCGCGCATGATCATGGCAGCAATCGAAGTGCGCCACTTCGGCTTCAGGGCCTGGAAAACGGCAAGTGTGACGTCGCGCCCTCGCTGTGGGATGTCGGCGAGCCATGCCGGTCTTGGCATGAGGAAGGCGCCGGCGAAGCGATGTGCTTCGCGCTCCATGGTGTCGAACAGGGCACCATCCTTGTCGGGTCGAAGCTCCCGTCGATGCATGACCACGTGGCCGAGTTCGTGCGCCAGGTCGAAGCGGCTCCTCGAGTACTTGCCCTTGTCCAGGTTCAGCCAAATGAACGGGCGAGCGAGAGCTTCGCTGCAGTAAGAGAACCCATCGAGCTGATCAATGCCGAAGTGGGTGGCCTGGATGATGACGCCATTGCGTTCTGCAACCCTGGTCAGATCTAGCACGGGGCCAGGGCCGAGGTTCCATGCGCTTCTCAGTTGATTGGCCGCCGCCTCGAGGTCCTGGAGGCAGACATGGTCCCGGTCAAGGCCATGGGACAGAAGATGGACCGCCTCAGCGCCCAGCTGGAGGGAGCTCAGAAGGTGGGGAAGTGGATTCTCAGCGCCCTAGGGATCCTCGGAGGTGGCAGCGGCATCTGGGCCTTGTTCAGTTGGCTCGGGCGGTGAGTCGTCGGCGTTCTCCTGACCGGCAGCTGCGCCAGCAACGGGTTGGAGATGGTTCGGGTACAGCTTCTGAAGCTTCTCGAGGGTGTTCGCTACGTTGGCCTCTTCTGGCAAGAGACCAGCAACGATGACGAGGACATATAGGCACAGCTGTGCCAGTTGCTCAAGTTGATTGCCTGCTATATCGGCGTTGCCGTGGAACATCCAGCTTTCGTATCGGCTCGCGCCGGGTTCGGAACCGGGGGATCTGGTGGAGAACTGCTCCTGCCCCATCCAGCTTGGGTGAGCACCCATCTGGACAGCGATGTCGTACCTCAAGTGCAGTTCGGCCTTGATCGCCTTCCCTGCAGGCATCGTTGCAAGCACCTTTCGCAAGGACTTTGACCACTCCGATCGGTCAAACTGGTCGCGCGCCCGCTTCTGATACTCATCATTCTGTACCAGGGCTTTTCGGAAGTCCGAGGTTGGGTCCTCTTTGATGATTTCCGTGACCCTCGCTACCGCTCCTTTGTGACGGCCCAGCCATGCCTTCGCGGCCTCCTCCGAGTCGTAGACCCGAATGGCATATACGATTGACTCAATGGCTGCCCGGGCAAGCAGCTCAACCTTGTAGCCTGACGTTGAGGCTGCCGCAAGAACTGCGTCCGATAGGTAGAACCAGGTTTGCGAGAGTAGGGTCCGCATAGCTGGCCACTGGACCCCATGGCGAGGACCGGATTCAACCTCCTGAATGTCGGCAAATAGACCAAGGAGTGCTTCGCACTCTGTGAGGTGCTCCGACGCAACCTTCCGGGTTTCAGTGAGGTTTTTCGCCTGGGTGGCTGCCAGATCGTCTAGGTTTCTAGGTAGTTTAGGCAAGGATAGTCTCCATTCCTGCGACTAGCCCTTTGAGGCCGGCCGGCTTCGTCGTGGCACTGATTGCTGACTCCTAGGTCACAACGCCTGCTGCCTGGAGCACGAAGCCGAGCACAAGGAGCCCGAGTCCGATGTGGCCACCGAGGCGGTATGCACGCCGACGGCGCATGACCGTCTCGCGCTCTTCCTCGTCGAAGGTGCGGATGAAGGTGACGGTCTGGTCCATCGTCGGCTGAGGCTCCATGCGTGGTTGGATGAACCCGTAGACCCACAGAACGATGGCGCCGATGATGTTCAGGCCCAGGCCGACGAGAGTGAGACTCTCGGATGCGGTCATTCGGCGACCAACGGCACCAGCAGCTCTGGCCCGCCTGCAGGTGCAGCCGGCAACCGGTCGACCCGGTAGATCTCGTACCAGTCGCTGGGCGTGGTGCGGATCAGGTCGGCGACGCCGTCGACGTCCTCGATCTCTGGATCCAGCCAGCGATCGACGTCCTCGGGCTCGAGTACGACCGGCATCCTGTGGTGGAACTCGGCTATCTCGTCGTTGGGATCCGTCGTGATGATGCCGACCGAACGACCCCATGGGTGCTCGGCGTGCAGGCTGGCGAAGAGCATGGGTTGCTCCGGCCGGCGGATGACCCATGGCCGCTTCTTCGGGTCCTTGCCCTTGGAGGGGTGCAGCCACTCGAAGAAGAAGTCGGCCACCACGACTGCGCGGCGGTGCTTGATCTCGTAGCCGTATGGCCTTGGGCCTGGGACGGTGCCGAGGATCTTGTCGGCTCGGATGTTGAAGCCGCGGCTCGCGGGATAGTCGCCCTGCTTCTTGACCCACACGGGTTCAAGACCCCACCGGCCAGACTTGCCCACCAGCTCACCGTCCTCGGTCGCGTGCACGTAGCTCAGGTCAGGCACGCCGGGAGGAACGTTGTAGCCAACTCGGCCGCTGGCCTTCTCGTCGAGTTCGAGGATCCTCTGGATCCGGCGCCAGTAGGCGTCCTCGCCGATCTCATCGATCAGCTTTCTGGCGGCCTTGTTGAGCTTTCCGATGCGTCCGCACACGCTAGATCTCCTCGTAGGCCTGCACGACCCTGAACCAACCGCGGCCTGTGCCACGCCAGATACTGCCGTCAGGTTCAACAGTGTAGAGGAGGGGCGACCAGAACGGGAAGTCGCGCTCGCCCTTCTCTATCGCCCTGCGACGTGACGCCTGGAGGTTCAGGCGCAGGTGTTCGCCGTACCAAGCGGTGTAGGGCCCCGGTTGACCCACTCGTTGAGGGTTCACGAGGTCCTTGATGGGCTGGGCCAGGTCGCCGCGGTGAACCATTAGCGCTTCCTTCGCGTCGTCCATGTTGAGACGTAGCCAGAACAAGGCCTCTTTGGCGTAGGGCGAAGCGTGGATGGTTCGGATGACGCTGGTCTCGAGGTCGTACCAGACTGGAGGGACCGGCACGGCAGGGGTGCCTTCGGCTCGACGTATGACGTTGACGCGGTGGTCGAGGACATCGTGAGGGAACATGAGCACAGTGCGGCCTTCATGCTCGACGTACTCGGCGCCGGTGAGCAGGACGTTCCTGAAGACGGTGATGTCGCCGGACCAGACGTCGTGAGGTTCACCGTAGGGACTGAAGTAGAAGATGCCGTTGGGCATGTCAGGCTGCGCGTCGGAGTGGTCGGTTCAGTCGCACCTGGGGGATCTCGGCCCAGCAGAAGAAGGCGTGGGGGTCGGTGGCTACCGTAGCGGCTGAGACGGTCACCACGCGGTTGCTGGTGTGCGGCAAGGCCAGCACTGTGCGGGGGTCGGTGTCGAGGTCCTGGGGCGGGTCTCGGCGTGGATCGAGGAAGTGGATGATGGCAGTTCGGCGGTACATGTGGTCCTCCCTGGCGGCAGCTGGAGTACCTGAGATATTAAGGGTATTGGCCCCTACTCAGTCAAGCGGGTACGACGCCAGAGGTAGAACGTGTTGCCAGAAGGCCCGACCTGGACGCGCTCAAAGCCCCTGCGCAGTAGATGGTCAGACGTCCCTCCCGGCAGCGGCTCACCTGGCCACACCAGATCCCCCAACTCGGTCGCCAACTGGAACAGCGCCAGGGCAGGGAAGGCCTCGAGGGTCCACTCTTCGCCGTCGGTAGTCGAGGTGCTGCTGCTGACGAACATGGTGCGCCAGGCGGGCGAGTCGGCCCGGTAGATCGGTCCGCGCAGCTGCGCCTCAATCTCCTGGTGCCGGCGCACGGCCTGGGCCAGCTCCACCCTGGCGGCTTCCTGGGCGAGGCGCTTGGCGACGAACGGTGCCTCGGACGACCACTCGAGGGTCACGGCGTAGCGCAGCGGCCTGGACATGGGACAGGGTACCGGCAGGCTGTCAGGGCTCGGCCGCGGCGGTGAAATGGGCAGGAGCCTAAGGGGACTGAGCTTCTTGCTGTGTTCCACCGGCTGCGACCCACTCGTTCAGCAGCCGCTCATTGAACCGGATGCGCTGGCCGATCCTGACGTGCGGGATGTTTCCCTTACGAACCAGGTCATAGAGGCTCGACGTCCGCACGTTGAGCAGCTCTGCAACCTCGTCCGCCTTGAGCATCCGGTCTGGGCTTCGCGGCATTAACTCGGCGCGGTATCTGGCCTCGATGTTGGCTACCATCTGATGGTAGGCGGTGGCGACGTCGCGCTCCATCCTGTCGGCTCGCTCTCGGATGGTTCGGATGTCGGCCTCGTAGTTCTTCCTCAGCTGGGCAAGCTCTCGCTTGAGTTCGTCCATGTCGGTCACGGTAACAGTGCCTCTCTCACCAGAGCTCTGCTCGGGCCCGACTGTGCTGGACGGGGGGGGGTTGAGGAGGAGCGGGGAGGGTTAGGTGTACCCGCATCTGTACCCGCAGACGAAGCCGGACAGCTGGTTTCTGCTATGGTCAGCCGTCGCTGGCCTATGCGGATGATGCTGTCAGGGACGCGTATTCTGTTCTGCTGCCTTCAGCTGTTTGCTTCCGTGCCCGTCTACGGATCAGAAGGTCAGGAGTTCGAATCTTCTCGGGCGCACCACGATCAGGAC
>CAYXJZ010000067.1:0-19008 GCA_964465355.1 uncultured bacterium
GGCCGCCGGTGTTGCTGTAGACCTCGGTGTCCAGCACCAGCACGTTGACGTCGCGACCGGATGCCAGCACGTGGTCGAGCCCGCCGAAGCCGATGTCGTAGGCCCAGCCATCGCCGCCCACCACCCACACCTGACGATGGACCAGCGTCTCGGTCACGCTGCGCAGGCGGGCGATGTCGGTGCGTGCCGCCTCGCTGGTAGCCGGGTCGGCGTCCAGCTCGTCCAGCCGCTGCCGCAGCGCCGCCACCCGGTCGCGCTGGGCGGTCATGCCGTCGTCATCGCGGGCGCCTGAACCCAGCAGCAGTCCGTCGACCATGGCCTCGCCCAGCAGCGGCCTCAGTCGGTTGAGCAGGTCGGCCGCCTGCTCGGCGCGGACGTCCACGGCCAGGCGCATGCCGAGGCCGAACTCGGCGGCGTCCTCGAACAGCGAGTTCGACCAGGCCGGTCCGCGGCCGTCGGCGTCCTGTGCCCATGGGGTGGTGGGCAGGTTGGCGCCGTAGATCGACGAGCAGCCGGTGGCGTTGGCCACGATCAGGTGGTCGCCGTAGAGCTGGCTGAGCAGCTTGAGGTAGGGGGTCTCGCCGCAGCCCGCGCAGGCGCCGGAGAACTCGAACATCGGCAGGCGCAGCTGCGAGGCCTTGATGGGGTCCAGCTCATCCCAACCCGGCCGCGGGTAGGGCAGACCGACGAAGAAGTCCCAGGCGGCCCGTTCGCGCTCCAGGTGGGGCGCCTTGGGTTCTAGGTTGATGGCCTTGCGCTTGAGCTCGCGCTTGTCGCGGGCGGGGCAGACGTCGACGCAGACGCCGCAGCCGGTGCAGTCGTCGGGAGCCAGTTGCACCATGTAGGCGTAGCCAGCCAGGCCCTCGTCCTGGCCCTTCCAGGGGGTGGACTTGAGCCCCTCCGGCGCGCTCTCCAGCAGCTCGGTGGGCACCGCGTTGACGCGGATGGCGGCGTGCGGGCAGGCCAGGGCGCAGAGGTTGCACTGGGTGCAGATGTCGGGCTCCCAGATGGGCACCTCGGAGGCGATGGAGCGCCGTTCCCAGCGGGCGGTGCCGGTGGGGTACGTGCCGTCCACCGGGAAGGCGGAGACCGGCAGCAGGTCGCCCTCGCCGGCCATCAGCCGGGCGGTGACGCGCTGCACGAAGTCGGGCGCGGCTGCCGGCAGGCTGCCGAAGCGCCGCCGCGACCCCTCGCCCTCCGCCGGCACCGGCACGGCGTGCAGGTTGGCCAAGGCCGCGTCCACCGCCGCGTGGTTGCGCGCCAGCACCGCCCCGCCCCGCGAGCCGTAGCTGCGGTCGATGGCCGCCTTGATGGCGGCGATGGCCTGCTCCTTGGGCAGCACGCCCGAGAGGGAGAAGAAGCAGGTCTGCATGACGGTGTTGACGCGCCCCGCCAGGCCCACCTCCTGGGCCACCCGGTCGCCGTCGATGGTCCACAGCCTCAGCCCGCGCTCGCGCGCCAGCCGCTGCGCCTCCACCGGCAGTTCCGCCCACAGCGCGTCGGGTGGGTAGGGGGCGTTGAACAGCACCGTGGCGCCCGGTGCGGCCAGGCCGAGGATGTCGCGCGTGAACAGCAGGTCGAAGCGGTGCACGCCCACGAAGCCGGCCGACTCGATGAGGTAAGGGCTGGCCACCGGCGCGGGCCCGAAGCGCAGGTGCGAGACGGTCACCGCGCCTGACTTCTTGGAGTCGTAGACGAAGTAGCCCTGGGCGTCCAAGTCGGTGTGCTCGCCGATGATCTTGACGCTGTTCTTGGTGGCGCCCACCGTGCCGTCGCTGCCGAGGCCGTAGAACACCGCGCGGGTGACATCTGGGCGCTCGGTGGCGAAGGCGCCGTCCAGCGGCAGCGAGCGGTGGGTGACGTCGTCGACGATGCCCACAGTGAAGGAGCGCGGGGCGTCCGGGTCCTGCAGGGCGTCCAGCGCGGCCTTGGCCATGCGCGGCGTGAACTCCTTTGAACCAAGGCCGTAGCGACCGTTCAGCACCCGCGGGCGGCTGGCGCCATCGGCCCAGCGCTCGGCCAGCGCGGTGAGCACGTCCTGGTACAGCGGCTCGCCGGCGGAGCCCGGCTCCTTGCAGCGGTCGAGCACGGCCAGGCTGCGGGTGGTGGGTGGCAGCGCGGCGGCGAAGGCGGCCGCCTCCCATGGCCGGTAGAGGCGCACGCTCAGCAGGCCCACCCGCTGTCCGGCGGCCACCATGGCGTCCACCGCCTCGCGGGCGGCGACCAGGCCCGAGCCCATCATCACCAGCACCCGCTCGGCGTCGGGCGCGCCGTGGTACTCGAAGGCGTGGTAGCGGCGGCCGGTGCGCGCGGCGAAGGCCTCGAACACCTCCTCCACGATGCCGGGCGCCTCGTCGTAGAAGCGGTTGGCGGCCTCGCGCGACTGGAAGAACACGTCGGGGTTCTGGGCCGTGCCGCGCAGCACCGGCCGGTCCGGGTCGAGGGCGCGGGCCCGGTGGGCGGCGATGATCTCGTCTGGCAGCAGCGCGCTCAGCACCTGGTCATCGAGCGGCTCGATGCGGGCCACCTCGTGGCTGGTGCGGAAGCCGTCCTGGACGTGCAGGAAGGGCACGCGGCTGCGCAGCGTGGCGGCCTGGGCCACGAGCGCCAGGTCCTGCGCCTCCTGCACCGAGGCGGCGAAGAGCATGCCCCAGCCGGTGCTGCGCGCGGCCATGGCGTCGGCATGGTCGCCGAAGATCGACAGCGCGTGGCTGGCGATACTGCGCGCCGCCACGTGGATGACCGCAGGCGTCAGTTCCCCGGCGATCTTGAACATGTTGGGGATCATCAGCAGCAGGCCCTGCGATGAGGTGAAGGTGGTGGTCAGCGCGCCCGCCTGCAGCGCGCCGTGCACCGTGCCTGCAGCACCGCCTTCGCTCTGCAACTGCACCACCTGCGGCACCTGGCCCCAGAGGTTGCGGCGGCCGGCGGCCGACCAGGCATCGGCGGCCTCGCCCATGGCGGAGGCCGGGGTGATGGGGTAGATGGCGATGACCTCGTTGACCTTGTGGGCCACCCTGGCGGTGGCCTCGTTGCCGTCGACCACGATGCGTTGGCCGGCCATGTCGGCTCCTCTCAGGCCGCGGCCGGCGCAGAGGACGGCTCCGGGCGCGGTTGCTGCCCCCAGGTTAGGGAGCAGAGGGGCGGTGGCGGGTCCAAGGTTCTCCCACAGAGGCTGGGATCGTTCAGATCACAGGGCCAGGCGCGCCCAACTGATGGAAGCCATCGGTGGCCGTCTGACCATGGTTCAGGGCACTTCTAGTGTGACCAAGGGCCCGTACTGCTGCCCTCCGTATACATCCGTGTCTCCCGGACTCCCCGACGCCACGTTCCTCGGCACCGTCACCTTGATCGCATAGGCGGGCCTGTACTCATGAAGCTCGACATCCTCGGTCGCCACGCCGTACAGCTCGGCGATGCGCTGCCGGCTTAGGCATCCTGACGTGACGACCAGCTGGAAGTCCTTCTCCGACTCGAACATGATGTCGAGAGTGAGTGTGAAGGGCCCGGCGTTCTTGCTGCGAATGAGGCCGGCGATCTGGCCCAGCAGCTTCATGCTCGTCTTCCGTGGAGCGCGGGGCGGGTCCCAACCTCCGTCAGCTCGAGTGGGAACATCTCCGTCGGCGACCCAGGCTCCACCACGTGGTCCAGCACGAACTCGAACACCGGTCCGCGCTGCACTTCGGGCGGTGAGTGCGGGAAGGCCAGGGTAGAGATCAGGCCGCTCCACTCTGGGATGGGGAAGTGCAGGGCGAGGTGCGCGGCCGTCTTCGTCAATCCCCAGGCAAGTTCCGGGGTGTCGGCGACCACCTCGAGCATCAGCCCCACCTCGTGCCCACATAAGGGGCTGGGTTCCAGGCGGTCCATGACGCCGTCGATGCCATACCTGCGCAGCAGCAGCCTGTACCGCCGCTCCACCGCGGCTCCATGCAGATCGGAGAAGCGGTGGTGCAGCGCCTTCTCAAGGCGTGCGAGCCAGTCGTCCAACTGTCTCAGGATGAAGGGATCACGGATCCCTCCCACGAAGAAGCAGGAGTAGCCGCTGATCTTCACCCCTTCGAGCTTGATGGTGTAGCGGTCTGCCGGACGGAAGCCCGACCCAGTGACGAGGACCCGTCGCTCATCCAGGGCTTGGTAGCGACAGGCCCGCAGGTCGAGGCTGCCGGAGGGTTCGACCAGGTCGTAAGGCGACGCGGTCTCATAGAGGTTGTGCGAGGCGACGCTCAGCGGCGTGCAGGAGAATCTCGGGTTTGGCGGCTCGACCACGAAGCCTTCGTCGCGCACGATGGCGAACAGGCAGTCCGGATGCAGCCGCTTGGCCACCGCGCCGGCGCCGCACTCCAGGATCTTCGAGGCGTGCCAGACCGGGCCTGGCTCGAGGCCCATCATCAGGGGCAGGCTGGCGAAGATCGAGGTGTCGCTCGACCTGCCGGCGACGATGACCTGGGCACCGCTGTCGATGGCCTCCATGAAGGGTTCGGGGCCCGCCATGCCGACGATACGGACGGCGTCGCGGATGGTGTGTTCCCGAAGGTCACTGCCGGCGGCCGACAGCGGCTTGATGCGGCCGTCTCGCAGCTTGTCGACGAGATACCCGGGCTCCTGTTCGCAACGGATCGTCGCGAGGCGGAAGCGTAGGCCTTCCTCCTGGGCGATGCGCAGCACGTGGTCAACCACCCGGTCGACGGCCACGTCGCAACCGCTCATGCCGGCCGAGCCGATGACCAAGGGGATGCCGTGGTGGATCGCGGCCGGCAGGAGCAAGCGCAGGTCCCGCAGCACCGCCTGATCGGCGAAGTACGGCTGGCCGGACCCGAGGTAGTAAGGCCCCCCGTCCGAGGAGCCGGCGTCCACCCCGATCAAGTGCGGTGCCATGGCCAAACCCCGCTGCAGCGAATCAGCGCTGAACCCGGATCCCAGCATGCCGGTGGCGGCCAGCAGCCGCGCCTCTTTCAAGCGCTCTGCCCTGACCCTAGGCGGGCGATCTCCTTGCATCTCTTGGCGAAGACCGTCTCCTCGGTACCAAAGCTCAGCATGCGGAAGCCAAGCGACTTGAGCGCCTCCGCGTACTCCATGGTGAGGTGGGGGGAGACCGTCGCCATGAGGGCCTTGCCGTGGCTGGCGGCCTTGGCGAACAGCGGTTCGCACAAGGCCTGCAGCTCCGGCGTCATGAGATCGGCGCCTGGCACGTTCAGGTGTTGGGCCAGGTCCCGGCTGCCGACCCAGAAGGCGGGGAAGTCGTCTGGCAGAGCGAGCAGCTCGTCGAGGTTCTCGAAGGCCTTGGCCGACTCCAGCAACGGGATGATGCTGAGCCGCTCGTTCTCCGCGACGCAATGCTCAGCCCAGGGCACCAAGCCATAGTGGGCGCCGTTCACCGAGGAACAGGCGCCCCGCTTCCCCTTGGGTGGGTAGTAGACGGCGTCCATCACCGCCTTGGCGTCGTCGGCTGTCTCGAAGTGTGGGACTACCAGCCCATCGAGGCCGAGGTCGAGCACCTTGGCGATGAGGACCGGATCGATCTCGGGCACTCGGACGACGGCCATCATGCCGGTAGCCCGCGCCGCCCTGACGGCGGCCTCGACCTGTCGTAGATCGGAGGGGGCATGCTCCAGGTCGACACAGACCCAATCGAAGCCCGCGTAACCCATGATCTCGACCATGATCGGGTTGCCGGTGAAGCACTGCATCCCGACCAGGTGCTCGCGCTGTGCCAAAGCGTGCCGAAGTCCGCTCATGCCGTTACTCGGCACCCAGCAGCCTGGTGGCGGTGTCGGTGATGTGGTCTTCCTGCGCCACGAAGTTCTCCAGGTCGGTCTCCAGGATGCTCAGCTCGACCAAGGCGGGCAGGCCTGCAGGTGCGCCGACGTGCGGGTTGAGGGAGTAGAGACCGAGCGCTTCCACCACGATCTCGCCGCCACTCTCGCTGATTAGCCAGTCGTAGAACAACCGGGCTGCACTGGGGTGGGGTGCGTTCTCGGCCATCGCCAAGGCCCTGAGTTGGAAGAAGACCCCTTCGGATGGGTACACCCAATCTACCGGCGCGCCACGGAGCTTCTGCTCGGCGACGGAGAAGTCGGTGGTGACGCCGATCGGCACCCGGCCGGCGGTGATCCACTCGGCGGCGGCGGAGGGGCCGGGGGTCAGCAAGGCGCCGTTGTCGGCGAGCTGCTGGAAGAAGGTCTCCCCGTAGAGTTCGTAGAGATGGTAGTACAACCAGTACATGCCCCCGCGTACGGTGGGCGTACCGATGCCGACCAGGCCGCGGAACCTCGGGTCGGCCAGGTCCTGCCACGAGGTCGGTACATCGGTGACGAGGCTGGTGTTGTAGCCGATCACCTGGGCACCGCCCCAGATGTTGAGCCAGACGTCGTCGGGTCCGAACCACTGCTCGTCGTAGTCACCGGCCGCGGGCGAGCGGTAGCTGGCCAGCGCGCCTGCTTCGGCCAGCGTGAAGTAGCCCGGGTCCCAAGCCGCGATGAGAAGATCGAAGCCCTGCCGTCCGGCGCCGTGCTCGGCCAGGATGCGCGAGATGGCTTGCCCGGTCTGGGCGAAGAGCTGCTCGGCGACGATGCCGGGGTAGGCCGCCTCGAAGGCGTCCAGGACAGGGCGAAGCCGCGCGGCAGGGAAGGACGAGTAGACGACCACCCGACCCTCTGCCCGCGCTTGCTCGACGTCCACCTGAGCTGAGGAGAACGAGGTCAAGACGAGAACGAGTCCGATCAGGGCGATGGCCGGGGACCGGCGCTTCAGTGTCGATACCTGTGTCATTCGGAACCAACCTCCTTCAGGTCGTGGTAGACGAAACCTGGCTTGCCGTCCTCGGCTGGCTGGGCCACCATGGTCAGCTGGACGCCGGTGACGGGCACGAGGACGAAAGTGAAGTGGGACAGATGGTGGTGGGAACGGACGATGCACCCTTCCATGAGGTGCCCGCACCAGGTCCCCAAGGCGCCGGTGACGACCAGATGCACGTGGACGTAGGGTTCGCCGTCCCGGTAGCCACCAACGCCTCCGGAGCCCCGGGTCAGGCCGATGAGGCCCTGACCGGTCACCTCGAAGGGGCCTTCTAGGTCGATGACGTCCACGCTCCCGCATTCCCTTCCGACGTGCGGGAAGAACTGCAGTCTTGCCCGGTGCAGGCTGCCTGTCACGGCCGTCACATAGCCGGTTTCGATGCCGGCTTCCTTGATCGCGGCCTGCAGCCCCAACAGGAGGTCCTCGTCGGGTGCCATGCGCAGGAAGATGGCCTCACCGAGCTTGCCGCGCGCCCAATCGCCCATTCACTCCACTCCCCAATCCTTGGCCGCGACGATTCTCACGTCGGCCGGGTCGATCGTGACGGTGACAGTCGATCCCTCTGAGAAGCTCGTCGATCCGGCTTGACTGACGCGGACCGTGAAGCCGTCGAGTGCAACGCTGAACTCCGTCTGGTCACCGAGGAAGGCCGCCGCAGCGACCTTGCCTGACCAGACATTGGCTGGACCGGAGGCGTCTCCTGCCGCGATCGTCGTCATCTCTGGGCGGAAGAACACCTCCACCCGCTCGTTCCGTGCTGGAGGGTCGCCCATGTACCTTCCTCTGACCACCAGGCTGCCGACCCTGGCTTCGCAGAAGCCCTCACTGTGCCCGATCATGACGCCCTGGGCGGTGTTCACCTTCCCCACGAAGTTGGCCACGTAATGGTCGACGGGGTTCTGGTACACCTCTCTCGGGTGGCCGAGCTGTTTGATCACCCCATGGTTCATGACCGCCAGCAGGTCCGACATGGCAAGCCCTTCCACCTGGTTGTGTGTGACGTAGAGGATGGTCTTGCCGAGCTGCTTGTGTACTTGCTTGAGCTCGAAGATGGCCTGCTCTCGCAGCTTGGCGTCGAGGTTCGACAGGGGCTCGTCGAAGAGCAGCAGTTTGGAGTCATGCACCAGGGCGCGCGCCAGCGCCACCCGCTGCTGCTGGCCGCCGGAGATCTGGCTGGGATAACGGTTGCCGAGGCCTTCCAGCCGTAGCATCTCCAGAAGCTGACCTACCCGGTGCTGCATGTCGCGCTTGCCCATCCGACGCAACCTCAATGGGAAGGCGATGTTGTGGAACACGGTCATGTGAGGCCAGAGCGCATAGTTCTGGAAGACCATGCCGAGCTCCCTGCGATGCACCGGCACGTTGATCCGCGCTCCCGATGAGTACACGGTTGCGCCCGCGATGCGGATCTGCCCCCCGCTCGGCGTCTCCAAACCCGCGATGCAACGGAGGGTGGTGGTCTTGCCACAGCCCGAAGGGCCGAGCAGGGACATGAACGTGCCCTCCTCGATGGCGAAACTGACGTGATCAACGGCCTGGACATGGCCGTAGAGCTTGACCAAGTCGTCAACGACCAGGTAGCTCATACGCTTGGGCTCCCGGCAGTCGGAAGCTGAAGCCTGGCCGTGAGCAGGTTGACCAGCACCACCATCACCAGTGAGCAGGCCGCCATCAACATGGCGATGGCCGACGCCGTCAAGGAATCCCCGTCCTGCCACATCTGCAGCAGCGCCGTGGCCAACAGTTCGTTGCCGATCGAGTACACGATGATCACCGCAGACATCTCCCTGAACATCGACAGCCACACCAGTAGCCAGGCGGCGATGATCCCCGTGCGCAGCAGCGGCAGCGAGACGGTCATGAAGGCGCGCAAGGGCGAGGCGCCGCTGACCGCGGCCGCCTCCTCCAGCTCCGGGCTGACCTGAAGCATCACTGCACTGAGGTTGCGTTGCGCGATCGGCAGGAAGTTGGTGACGAACACCAAGATGATGATGGTCGCCGTGCCATAGACGGGGAGGGGCTGCGCTACCCAGAACCACATCAGCGCCGTGCCGAGCACGATCCCCGGAATGGCGATGGGGACGGTAGCCAAGATGTCGAGCAGGCGCGCGATCCGCAGTTTCGACCGCGCCTGCAGCCACACCAGCACCAAGGCGAACCCGATGGCGATGGCGCTGCCCACCAGGGAGTAGACGATGCTGTTGAAGAAGGCCCGCGCAAGGACGGGATCGGCGAAGACCCGAGCATAGTTGGCGAAGGTCAACGGGCCGCCGAAGGTCTGGATGGGCCTAAGGGACATGTAAAGCAGAACGCCGAAGGGGAGCAGGATGACGAAGAGGACGTAGGTACTCCAGGCGCCGAAGAGCAGCCACTTCACCGGCCCCAGGCGGATGGTGTTGGGCCTCGATACCTTGCCGGTGACGGTGATGAACCGCTGCGACATCGCCGTCTCTCGGTAGTAGAGCAGCTGCAGCCCTGCAAGGGTGAGGACCAGGACCAGCGCGGCCACACCGCCAGGGCCGTACCTCGGCACGCCGAAG
The DNA here is from genome assembly GCA_964465355.1 of uncultured bacterium. Classification (GTDB taxonomy): domain Bacteria; phylum Deinococcota; class Deinococci; order Deinococcales; family Trueperaceae; genus JAABTL01. The sequence goes on from CAYXJZ010000067.1 coordinate 9,336, forward strand.
GCCTGCTCAGTGTAGAGCTGTGTCACCAACACCTGGATGCCGGCGGGTTGGGCCAGCAACACCGGCACACCGAAGTTCTGCATGGCCTGGATGAAGACCAAGATGCTGGCGGCGATGATGCCAGGAGCCATGAGCGGCAGGACGATGCGGCGGATCACGGTCGTCACCCGGGCGCCGGCAGCGGCCGCCGCCTCCTCCATGGCCGCGTCCATGTTGGCGATGACGCTTCCGCTGAGGATGTAGGCCAGCGGCGAGAGGTAGAGCCCGAGGATGACGCCAACCATGTAGACCGTGTTGACGTTGACCGGACCGAACGGTGGGTCGAGGGGCCTCAGCCATACGTTGAACAGACCGGCCCCAGGTGAGCCAAGAAAGACCCAGCCCAGAGCGCCGATGAAGGTGGGGAAGAAATAGGGCACCAGGGTCACCGTGCGAACCATGCGACGGAAGGGCAGGTCGGTGCGCTCGACCAGCCAGCCGATCGAGAAGCCGATCGCAGCAGCGACCAGCACAGCGATGCCGGAGATGACGGCGGTGTTCTGTGCCGCGCGGAGGTACCTAGGGTTGGTGAAGAAGGCCTGGACGTTGGCCAGGGTGAAGGAACCAGGGCTGAACGGGCTTCCCTCGCGGAAGGCGCTCTGCACGATGGCCGACATCGGAACCCCGACCAGCACGATCAATGCCAGGAGGCTTGCCCCGGCGATCAGGGCAGGCCACCCAAGAGCCTTCGCCCCCAACCACAGAGACCGCTTCCCTGCCGCGCTCACGTCGCCTCAAGCCCCACACTCATGGTGAACCCTCCGTATGCGGACATGCACAAGCCCTGATTTGGACACATTCAGTATACAGAACGGACTGGAAGAGTGTCAACGCCGGTGAAGGATCGATATCAACGAAGTCATGAAAAGTCCGTATTGTACGGGATTTCTTTGATATCATCGCTCTCGTGCGACGGTCAGCTCTTCCATCGGCGCGGTAGTTTCTGTATACTGAACAGCATCTTGCGATCGTGGAGGGTCTACCGTGGCGCATGACTTCACTCTGTTGGAAGGTGCTGAGCAGCGAGCCCCGCGCGGCACCCTGGAGCAACGGGTCTACGAGCTACTGAGGCGCGACATCCTCGACGGGCAGTTGGAGGCGGGTCGAAAGCTGATCCAGGAGGACCTCGCTGCGGAACTCGGGGCCAGCCGCATCCCCATCCGTGACGCACTGAAGCGCCTGGAGATGGATGGTCTCGTCGAACCGAACGCCCGAGGAACCTACCGGGTGCTGGGTTTCGGGCCTGAAGACATCTCCGAGATCTACGGACTTCGCCTGATCCTCGAGCCGTACGCTGTGCGCGAAGCGGCCGATGCAGTGACGCCTGAGCATCTATCGCGCTTGATGCAACTCCTCGACGAGATGCGCCAAGCGGCGGCAGACGGCGAGGCCGGCCAGTACGTCGAGTCGAACTACACCTTTCACATGAGCATCTACGAGCTGAGCGGCAATGCGAGGTTGATGAGGTTCATCCGCGGTCTGTGGGTTGGTCGGCCCCGGTTCACGCCGCTCGAGATCACGGGGCGCTACGAGGACTCGATCCGCGAGCACGAGACCATCCTGGCCGCGATCATCGACGGGGACGGGGAGACGGCACGCCTCTGCATGGAGCTGCACATCCGGAGGTCAACGGCGCTTCTTCGGCAGCGCCTTGCCGAGCGGAAGACCGGCCATGGAAGGTCCGTTCTCCCATGAACGGGGGAGCGGCTAGCACCCTTGGCGAGGAGCGCGGGTGGGCGATGAACCATGGGTGAAGCAAGGATCGAGGAGCTTCTTCCCGAAGTGAGGTGGATCGCGGACGGGCTCCTTCGCGACGCGGTCATCGCCATCTGGCTGGAGATGCTGAAGGAGAGCCGGTGGGAGGACCCATCGCATTGTCCCAAACACCCTGTCGATGCACCGACGTTGCCGCTGACCGAGCACGTACGCAGCGTGACGAGGCAGGCGGTGGCCGTGGCCGACATCGTGGCCGATCAATACCGGCTGACCATCGACAAGGACGTCCTGGTGGCAGGCGCTCTACTCCACGACGTGAGCAAGCTGGTGGAGTACGAACCGGGGGCGGATGGCCAAGGCAGCAAGAAGTCGCGCCTGGGGGAACTGTTCCAGCATGGTGCCTACGGCGCCTTTAAAGCCTGGAGCCATGCCTTGCCCGCCGAGGTCATCCACATCGTGTTGAGCCATACCGATCAATCTCGCCACCCCCCGAGATCACTGGAGAGCATCATCGTCCACTACGTCGACTATTGCGATTCCGACGTGTTGCTGCACCTGGCGGGCAAGCCGCTGTTCGCCAGGTGAGGCAAGCGTTCCTGCCCGAGCGGGCCTAAGGAGACGGCTTTGAGGATCACCGACATCCAGACCTACGCCTTGATGTGCCCGATCGAAGAGATGCAACAGGTGCCAGTGAGTGTGCCGCGCCCCGACACCACAGGCAAGCTGATCTTCGCCGGCTATCGATCCCTGATCGTGAAGATCGAGACGGATGAAGGCATCTCCGGCGCAGGCGAGGGCTTGGTCCGTCTGGCCCCCAAGGCCACGGAACAGATCGTACTCGACCTCCGGTCGTTGCTGATCGGCAAGGATCCCGCCGACGTCGAGGTGCTATGGGACGATCTCTTCTCTACCATGGAGAACAGGGGCCACAACCGTGGCTTCATGCTCGAGGCGCTCAGCGCCGTCGACATGGCTCTTTGGGACATCAACGCCCAGGCCGCCGGCATGCCCCTTGCCAGCGCGTTGGGAGGCATCCGCCAACCATCGGTGCCTTGCTATGCCTCATCGATACGCATCAAGAACCCCGACGAAGCCGCAGCCGATGCGGCTTCGCTGGTGGCGTCCGGTTTCTCGGCCTTGAAGATGAAGATCGGCCGGGGGGCTCACCGCGTCGACGAGGACATCGAGGCCGTACAGGCCGTCCGCGCGGCCATCGGTCCTGGAACCCAGCTCATGGTCGACGCCAACGGCGGTTTCAATCTGGCGGACGCCGTGCGCGTGGCGCGGGAGCTCGAGCGGTGCAACGTGCTTTGGTTCGAGGAGCCCCTTCCTTCGCTCGACCTCGAGCACTATCGTTTGTTGAGACGGAAGGTCGACATCCCCATCGCGGCCGGCGAGACCTGGTTCACTCGCTTTGACTTCCTGCGTGCCCTGCGCATGGAGGCGGTGGACATCGTCCAACCTGACGTCAGCCGCTGCGGCGGCTTCACCGAAGCCAAGCGCATCGCGTGGCTGGCGTCGACTTTCCATTGTGGCTACGCCCCTCACACCGGCCAGTCCTCTGCCGTATGCCTGGTGGCGTCCATTCACCTGGCAGCCAGCATGCCGAACACGCTGTACTACGAGTACGTGTCCACCGACTGGTCGCCGACCACCAGCAACCCCCTGCGTACCGAGATCGTTCGGCCGGCGCTGGAATCGTTCAGGAGCGGGGGGCATGTGAACGTTCCGCAAGCTGCTGGGCTAGGGGTCGAGATCGACTGGGCTGAGGTGGCGCGGCATCGAGTGTAGATTGAGATCGCTTGGCGTGGCACCCATAGGCATCAACTGCCTTGGTCGCGCCACCAAAGAACAGCTCTGCCCCTGCCCTAGTCGTTGGAAGTCAGAAGCGCCCGTCCGCTCACCTGCTGTGGGGCATCCGTCCCGGCACGCTACACCCCGGACCGCTATCCTAGACGTGGTTCAGGAGATCCCAGCACAGCAGGTCCGGGCATCTCCTGCAACGAAGCCCCCAGAGCGCCGGCTCGTCGCCAGCGTCAAACCAGGGGGCTTCCTCTCTGGCCTGTACGGAATGTCCCGGTGCCCCTGATCCAGGGGCACCGGGACGTCATGGTCGCGCCTCGCATCTAGCCGAACCTGAGCCTCAATCCTCGTACGGCACGTAGTTGCAGGGGTGCTGCGGGCAGTAGGCGTTGACCGAGAGCACGTAGTCCGCGTAGAAGGGCTGCGCGGTGTTGGCGACGATCTCGAGCACGTAGTTGTGGTTCGCGCCGCTGGATGGCACGGCGATGTTGCGTGAGCCGCCGCAGACCAGGCCCTGGCCCACCTGGTTGCCCGCGCTGTTGCGCAGGGCGGCGCGGATGGGGCTGGTGGGGAAGTCGGTGACGCATTCCAGGCCGACCCGGATGGTGGTGCTGTTGCCCTGGCCGTGGACCAACTGGAAGGCCAGCCAGTCGCCCAGGTCGTCGGGGCGGCCCAGCTCGTTGCGCAGCTGGATGCCGCGCACGTCCAGTGGGGTGGCCGAGTTGAAGAGCAGTTGGTCGACCCAGACGGCAGGGCCAGAGGTGACACGGAAGCGGGCGTGGACGCCGGGGTTGGAGGCGGCGTCGCCGTCGTTGGCGGCGAAGGGCTGGTACTGGACGGTGATGGAGGCGGTCTCGTCTGGCAGCACCAGCGCGGGGGAGCCGCTGATGAGGGCGGCGTAGGTCAGGTCGCCGACGGTGACGTTGGCCGCCACCGCCTGGTAGTAGCCGGGGACGAGGTCGGAGAAGCTGCCGCTGGCGGCCAGTTGCTCGCTGAAGCCGCTGGGGCCGGTGACGCTCACGTCGGCGTCGACGCCATCCGGCAGGCCGCCGATGCTCACCTCGAGGCTGCCGAAGTCGCCTGGGTCGAGGAAGGTGTAGCTGACGCTGACGCTGACCGAGCCACCAGACGGCACGATGACCGGTGAGGCGCTGACGCTGGCCGCGTAGGCGTCGCCCGCGTCGTCCACGTCCGCCGCCTCGATGCTGTAGCTGCCCGGATCCAGGTCGCTCAGCGTGCCGCTGGCGGTGAGCAGCGCACTGAAGCCGTCGGGGCCGCTCACGCTCACCTGGGCGTCGACGCCGTCCGGCAGGCCGCTGATGCTGACTTGCAGCTGGCCTGGGTCCTCGGAGACTGCCAGGTAGCTGACGGTGGCGGTGGCCGCGCCGCCCGGCTCGACGGTCGCCGGGCTGCCGGTCACGGTGGCGGCGTAGGCCACGCCTTCGTGGTCGACGGTCTGGGCGCTGACCTGGTAGCTGCCTGCCGGCAGGCCGGTGAAGGTCTCGCTGGCGCCGGCGCTCAAGCTGACGCCGCCTGGCCCGGCGGCCGTGACCAGGGCCTCGGCGCCGCTCGGCAGGCCGTTGACGATGACGACGAGGGTGCCGGGGATGGGATCGGGGTCCGGGTCGCCGCCGGGGGTGCAGGCGGCCAGGCTCAGTGCCATGGCCGCGGCGAGGAGGATGCCTGCCTTCGAGACGGGCTGCTTGCGCTTGCGGTTCATCGTGGGTCCCTCCTGAGCAGGTTGACGGCCGCTGCGGACCGTTCCTGCGCTGAAGCTTGCCGAGGTGGGCGTCACGTCGGCGTTATGCGGTCAATCGCCCCGTGCTACGGCGGAGGACGGGACGCCCAGCTGCGCTGCCATCAGTAGCCCGAGTCGTAGTTGAAGCTGCCGCTTGAGCTGTCGTAGCTGGAGCAGCCGGCCGCCGCCCAGCAGCCCTGGGCGTTGAAGGTGTTCGTCCAGGTCTGCTGGTCGACGAAGGCGCCTGCGCAGTCGTCGAAGTCGGCGCAGCCGCCCCCGCTGCCTCCGCCCCCTCCACCTCCGCCAAGCGCCTGGCCCTCTTCGGCCAGGGCGCCTGGTCCTGCCCATGCCCGCACCGTCTCCTCGCCGAAGGCCAGGATCAGCACCCCGAGGGCGAACTCACGCCGGTCGGCCTCGTCGGCGGTGGCCCAGTTGGCCTGCACCCTGGTCCAGATCTCGCGGGCGTGGGCAAGCACGACCTGGTCGGCCTCGTCGGCGGCGGGGAAGTTCTGCGCAAGGGCATGCACCAGCTCCTGCCGCTCGGCGTCGTTGAAGCGGTAGGAATAGCCGACCTGCGCCAGGACGAACTCCAGCGCCTCGGTGAAGGCAAGGGCGTCGTCCAGCATCAGGACGGCGTGGGCGCCGCTGGCGATGGGCTGCGGCGCGACGGGGGCGGTCCGCCTCCGGTCGCTGCCTGGCTGGCCCTGGGCCAAGGCCCCGAAGGCGGCGGCGAGGACGAGGACGGCGGCGGACAGCAACGCGGGCCTTCTCATGACCCACCTCCTTAGCGCAGGCCGTCTTGTTCCGAGCGGTTTCTGACGAAGGCCAGCGCCGCCGACCAGGATCGGAACTCACGGACCTGCCGGCTACGGAGGTCGTGCAGGACGATGCGAAGCCCTCCGCGCCCTTCGACGACCCGGACGATGAAGCTGCTGGTGATCTTCGGCCGTGTCATGGCGCGAGCCTGTACAAAGGGGCGTTACGTCGGCGTCACACCCCTGCTGCGCATGGCCTCGTCGAACTCCTCGCGCTGGTGGGCGGGCAGCCGCTGCACGTCGAGGCTGGGCAGCAGCGCGAGCAGGCGGCCCAGCTGCGCCTTGTCGCCGTAGCGCAGCACCACCACGGCCGCGCGCCCGATGGCCACGGGGAAGTCCGTGTGGGGAAGGGCTTCGAGGGTCTGCTCCACCCCCGCCATCGCCTCATCGGCACGGCCATGGCGGGCGTGGATCTCGGCGCAACGCGCCACCGCGATCAGCCGCAGGTGGGGCTGCGCGCGCAGCTCGGCTAGGATCAGGTAGTGGCGCAGCGCATCGTCCAACTGCCCGCCCTGGAAGTAGTTGGCCGCCAGGTTGTTGCGCAGGACGGGGACGCCGTCGTAGTCACCGAGGTTCAGCGCCTCCTCGGCCAGGCCGGCGGCATCCAGGTGGCGCCCAAGGTCGGCGTAGCAGAAGAGCAGGTTGATGGTGGTCTCCACCTGGTAGTAGCGCGAGCCGAGGCTGCGCGCCAGGTCGAGCGCCTCGGTGTGCAGCGGCAGCGCGATGTCGTGCCGTTCGAGGTCGTCGTAGAGGGCGCCAAGGCCGGAGATGAACTGCACCAGCCGCAGGTCGGGCCGCCGCTGCCGCAGGCGCTGGACGACCGGCTCCATCAGCGCGATGGCCTCGTCGCTGCGCACCTGCTCCTTGGCCACCTTGGCGCGCAGCATGACGTCGTCGAGCTGCAGGTCGGGATCGTCGACCAGGGAGGCCAAGGTCCGATTGGCCTCGAGCAGCTCGGCGGTCTCGGCCACCGAGCCGCGGTAGAAGAGCATCCCTGCCTCGGCCAGCATGGCCTTGAAGCGCAGCTCGGCCGGGGCATCGGGGCCAGGGCGCGCCTCTGCGAGCAGGGCCTCGGCCTCGCCCAGCATGGCGGCCTCGCGGTAGGTCTCGACCAGCGTCAAGCGCAGGCGGTCACGGGCGCCCCCCTGCGGCAGGCGGTCGGCCGCCGACCTCAGCACGGCGATGGCGTCCACCTGCAGGCCGCGGGCGCGCATGCCGCGGGCCTGCAGCAGCCAGGTGGCCGAGGCGCGCTCGGTGTCGCCTGCCCGCCACCAGTGCTCGGCCACCAGGCCGGGGTCGGCCTCCCCGGCCATGGCCTCGGCCACCATGGCGTGGAGCAGCCTGCGGCGGGCGGGTTCGATGCGGCGGTCGAGGCACTGGCGCAGCAGGTCGTGGCGGAAGCGGCCATGCTCCACGAAGCCGGCCCGCAGCGCCTCGTCCAGCGCCTCGGCCACGGCGCTGAGCGACAGGCCGGTGATGCCGGCAAGGAAGCGGGCGTCGGGCTCCATCTGGGTGAGGGCCAAGGCCTCGAGCACCCGCACGGTGGGGCCGGCCAGGTGGGCGAGGCGCCGGTCGATGACCTCGGCCACGGCGGGCGGCACGTCCAGCTCGCCGTAGTCGCGGGTCAGCTCGTCGACGTCGGTGCGCCATGCCTCGCCGTCGGTGCGCAGCACGCCTGACTCGAACAGCGAGCGCAGGCTCTCCAGCAGGAACATGGGGTTGCCGCCCGAGCGCTCCCACAGCCAGCGGGCGAAGGTGGGCGGTCCTGATGCGCGGTTCATCAGATCGCCGATGAGCGCCCGGACGCCATCCTCGGAGAGCGCGCCGAGCTCGACGCGCTGGAGCTGGCCGCGTGCCGAGAGCGTGCGCAGCAGGTCGAGCAGGCCGGGACCGGCCTCGGCCGTGCGGTAGGCGCCCACCACCCGCAGGCCGCGGCCGGCGAAGTAGACCAGCGTCTCAAGGGTGGCCGGATCGGCCCATTGCAGGTCGTCCACCACCAGCGGCTGCCCCGCTGCCAGCACGAAGCGGGCGAGGGCCTCGGCCAGCCTTCCCTTGGCGGTGGCGGGGTCGAGCGGCCCTGGTGCCAGCTCGGGCGCCACCTCCGGCACGAGGCGGGCCAGGTCCTCCAGGTAGGGGCCGAGGCCGGCCGCCAGGGAGGGCATGGTGCGTACGAGGGCGGCGAAGGGGTGGTAGGGCATCTGCTCAAGCCCCTCGCTGGCGCCGCAGGTGGGCGCGTCGGGCAGGGCCTCGCGCAGCAGACGGGTCTTGCCGATGCCCGGCTCGCCTGCCACCACCAGCAGGGGCGTTGTCGCCTCGCGCAGGCGTAGGCGCTCGGCCTCCCGCCCTACGAGGCGCGGCGGCCGGAGTTGCGTGCGGCCTTCGTCGCCCGTGGGGGCGGAGGGCGGCGGCGCGGCCAGGGCCTCGCCTCGGCGGATCGCATCGGCCAGTTCAGTGGTGGTGTCCAGCGGGTCGAGGCCAAGCTCCTCGCGCAAGGTGGCGCTGAAGCGGTCGAAGGCCTGCAAGGCAGCGTCGCGCCTGCCGGCCAGGTGCAGCGCGCGCAGGTAGGCGGCCAGCACGTCCTCGGCGATGGGGTCGAGCGACAACAGTCGGCTCAGGCGGTCGGCGGCGTCGCCGTGGCGGCCCTGCGCCGATGCGGTGGCACTGTCGCGCATGCAGGCGCCGTGGAAGGCGCCGTGGAAGCGGTCGCGTTCCGTCTCGATCCAGGCGTCCACCCCACCGACGTCGTGCAGACTGAAGCCCTTCATGAAGGGCCCGCGGTACAGGGTCACCGCCCGGGCGGGATCGCCCACGGCCACGGCCTGCCTGAACTCGGCCACGTCGCATGGCACGCGCCAGCGCAGCGCGTCGGCGGTGGCCTCCAGCGCGGGGTCGAGGTCCATGCGCTTGACCCGCAGCAGAAGCTGACGCAGGTTGCGCTTGGCGCTGGTCTCGTCGCTGTCGGGCCAGAAGAGCAGGGCAAGGCGGTCGCGGTCCACCCAGCCGCCGTCGGTGGCCAGGTAGGCCAGCAGGCAGCCGCGGCGGTCGGCGGGCAAGGCCCGGCCAGAGGCGGGGTCGCCCAGGACCGCTCCTCCCAGCAGGTGCAGGGTGCTGGCCATCGTGCGGTTCAGTCTACGGGGCGGGGATCGGTACCGAAGACCACGCAGTCCTGAGCGTTTCGCCCCAAATCACTCAGCCTCGGTCATGACATCGCGATGACATGGCTGCCACTGTCGTCATATGCTGGCCGCCACGTTCCGCCTGCGCGCCCCTGACAGAGCCCCGACACGGCCGCGTCGGGGACGCGCCGACAGGCCAGCCGATCGCCCCGCCCCGCGCGGAGCCTGAGGCGGCCCGATGCATGGCGGATCCCTCCGGAGGGAACGATGCTCAAGTCCCTGGCTCGCAAGCTCGTCTTCATGTCGACCATGGCGCTCGCCCTGGCAGGCGCCGCCTTCGCCCAGGTGGAGGTGCTGTACTGGACGCACGAGGACCCCAACCGCACGCCGCTGGAAGAGCGCCTGATCGCCGAGTTCCAGGCGGCCAACCCAGGCATCACCATCAC
>CAYXJZ010000068.1:0-18880 GCA_964465355.1 uncultured bacterium
CACCCAACCATCCACCCGCTCCGCCGTCAGGTCCTCCGGCAGCGGCATCAGCTCCTCCGCACCCGGCACCTCGGCGTAACGTTCGAAGGCCTCCGGCAGCGGCGTGCCCATGCGCACGGGGTAGACGAACATGTTCAGCGCCACGTCCTCCTGGAACTCGGCGCCGAGCAGGAAGTCGATGAGCAGCCGCGCCGCTTCCGGGTTGGCGGCGCCGACCAGCACGCCGGCCGTCTCCACCTGCCTGACGCTGCAGGCCGCACAGCGCAGGTTGAGCGTGGGCGGGGCGTCGGGATCGACGGGCGTCTCGGCGTAGATGACCTCGGCTGCTGGACTGCTGGCGTAGGAGAGCACGATGGGCCGGTCGCCACCGTAGCGGCTGAAGTCACCGTAGTAGGCATCGCTCCAGCCGGCGCGAACGGCCAGGCCGTTGGCCCGCATGCGCGCCCACCAGTCCAAGGCGGCATCCTCGCCCCATGCACCGATGGTGCCGAGCAGCAGTGCCAGGCCTGGGCTGGAGGTGGCCGGGTCGCTGACCACGGTGAGTCCTGCCCAACGTGGGTCGGCCAGGTCGTCGAGCGAGGTCGGCAGCGGCGTGCCGCTGTCCTCGAACCAGGCGCGGTCCAGGTTGAAGGTGACGAAGCCGGCGTCGATGGGGGTGGCAAGGCCGTCGGTCACCACCAGGTAGGCGGGGTCGACCTGAGCCAGTTCCGGGCTGAGGTAGGGCTCGAAGATGCTGGCCGCACGGGCGCGGGCCAGCAGACCTTCGTCCACGCCGAACAGCACGTCGGCCAACGGCCTGGCCTGGGTGAGTGCGGCGCGGTTCAGCACCGCCCCGGCGTCCCCGGCCTGCAGCAGGTCCACCTGGATGCCTGTGGCAGCGGTGAAGGCCTCGAGCACGCTGCGCGACACCGCGAAGCTGTCGTGGGTCATGAGCACGACACGTTGGGCGAAGGCGAGGGGCAGGGCGAGCAGCAGGCCAAGGCTCAGGGCCAGGAGGCGTAGTGGACGCATGGCGACCTTCTTCCTGCCACCGGGGACCGACCTGAGGGGATACGAACCAGCGTCGAGGCTTCGCCTCGTTGCCACGCTCCCTACGCCCGCATGATCGGGATCAGGTTCCTAGGGTGAGTCTCAGCCTGCCGCCTCGCGGCAGGCACCCCTGGTGACGACTCGATCCTACGACGCCTTGGGTGGCCGGGGGGCGTCAGGGCTGACCGTTTCCGATGCAGCCGCAGCGTCAGCGGCCGATGCCAAAGCATCGGCTTGGGCGATGGCCTTGGGCAGCTTCCACCAGGCCAAGATGGCGGTGAGCCCGAACAGCAGCCCCGAGGCCAGGAAGATGACGCCGTAGTCCAGTCCTTGCGGGTCGCCGCCGCCGATGGAGAAGGCCACGATGGCCCCGCCGACGATGGGGGAGAGGCCGCGGGCGATCGAGGTCATGGAGTTGTCCAGGCCGTAGACGCTGCCGGCCTGCGCCGGGTCGGTGAGCCGCGCCAGGATGGCGGAGATGGCGGGCAGCACCCCGCCCACCGAGGCACCCGTCAGGGTGTAGAGCACGATGAGCTGCCATGGCTCTGTGACGTAGGCCATCGGCAGGTAGAGCAATGCGGTCAGGCCGGCGCAGACCAGCACGACGCGCAGATGCCCCACCCGGTCGGACAGTCGCCCTAGCAGCAGGGAGGCCGCGGTGCCGGCGGCCGAGGCGGCCCCGATGGCGATGCCGGTGACGATGCCCGGCGCCCCCTGGTTGGCCATCAGGCCGACCACGAACAACGGCAGGAAGGGCATGATCATGTTCCTGCCCAGCCAAGCCACGAAGCGCACCAGCATCACCGTGCTGACGCCGGGTAGGCGTAGGACGTCGGCGAAGGCGCCGAGCATGCGGCTGCGACCTGCCTTGCGGGGGCCGCGCGGCTGCGGCTTGAAGTCCTCGCGCACCTGGGTGCTGACCATCAGCCCAGCCACGAGGAGCAACACGCCGGTGAGGACGAAGGCGGCCCGGAAGCCGAAGTAGTGCTCGAGCAGGCCGCCAAGCATGGGTCCAACCGACACGCCGGTCCATAGACCGGTCTGCATCAGCCCCATCGCGTAGCCCAGCCGTTCGCGGGGAGCGGTGGAGGCCACCATCGAGGCGCCGGCCGATGCCACGCCGGTGACCAGGCCCTGGATCAGGCGCAGCAGGATCAACTCCTCGGCCGAGCGGGCGAAGCCCATGAGCAGCACCAGGATGGCGCCGCCGTACATGGCGCGCTCGGCCATGGGCTTGCGGCCCCAGCGGTCCGCCATGGCGCCCCACACGGGGGAGGCAAGCGCCATGGCGAAGGACTGCACAGAGAAGGCCAAGGTGATCATCAGCAGCGTCGAACTGCCCGTGCTGCTGCCCAAGTGCTCGATGTAGTTGGGGAGGAAGGGGAAGATGGTCGAGAAGCCCATCGACGACAGCATCTGGGCCATGAACATGACCGCCAACACCCGTCGCCAGTTGCTGGCTGGCGGGGGGTCCTTGGGGTCGGTCACGTGGCATGGTACCGCCGGAGCGGACCTGAACCCAAGGCGAAAGGGGCGGACCGGGTAGACCGGTCGCCCCCTTCGGACGCGCTCAGCTTGGCAGAGGCCTCAGTTCTCGGTGACGACCACCTTGGTGCCGGCCAGTTGGTCGCCCCAGCGGCGACCGTCCGGGCTGTTGACGACGCGGATGATCTCCAGGATGACGATGATGAGCGCGCCTACGATGACGAAGGGGAAGAGCACCCAACCAAGCACGGGGATGATGAGCAGGAACTGCGCCAGGGCGCCGAGCGCCAAGGGCCAGTTGCGTTGCACCGAGGTGCGCACGTCCATGGGCAGGCCGTCCTCGCGAACGGGGCGGATCTTCATCAGCTTCTTGCCGATGGAGCGACCGTCCATGAAGTCGAAGGTCAGACCGTCCTTGACCAAGGCGTAGGCGATGGCCACCAAGCCGCCGACCAAGGGGACGAGGCCGACCACGGCTGCGATCACGGCGTCGATGAAGTAGGCAAGGAAGCGGGTGAGGTTGTCCGGCCTGCCTCCCACGACCCGTTCTGGGGTCATGGACGGGGGCGGCGGCGGGACCGGTTCCTGGGCAGGCGGCATGCTGGGTGGGACGTCGGACATGCGTGACTCCTCTCCGGCGCTGGGTCTTCTCCCATCCTACGCGCATGAGGGCGCAGCGGTGCCCGGATGTGTCCTGGGCGTCGTCCGGCGGTACCATGGAGGATCATGGATGCGCCCCACGTCTTCTTCTTGGTGCCGACCGGTCCGGGCGTTGGGCTGACCTCCGTCTCCCTTGGGCTGCTTCGGGCACTGGACCGCGAGGGCCTGCGGGTGCGCTTCTTCAAGCCAATTGCTCAACCGGCCCCGGTGCGTCAGCCCGCCGATCCCAAGGCGGCGAGCGTCGGGGCAGGTCCGGAGCGTTCCACCCACTTCGTCCGGTCGCTGACCATCCTCGAGCCACCCGAGCCCATCCCCTTCCGCGAGGTGGAGCTGCGCATGGCTGCCGACGACCTCTCCGGGCTGTTGGAGACGGTGGTGGCGGGCTTCCAGGAGCTGGCGATCGGCGCCGAGGTCGTGCTGGTGGAGGGCTTGGCCGCCACCGCCGCCCACCCCGGCCTCGACACGCTCAACGTGGAGTTGGCGCGGGCCTTGGACGCCGAGGTGCTGCTGGTCGGCGCCATGGGTCGCTCCGACGCGCAGGACTTCGGTGACCGTCTGTCCGGCGCCGCCAGGCCTTACCGCTTGGCGGCGCGCACGGTGCTCGGCGCCATCGTGAACCGCCTGAACGAACCCACAGCTGAGGTGGTCGGCGGTACCCGCGCCCAGTTGCTGCCGCTCGAGCACAGCTACGACGCAGAGCAGCTACGCCAGGCGGTTCCCCCCTTCCGCGGCGGCGCGTTGCCGCTGATCGGCGCGGTGGACTGGCAACCGAGTCTGGCCGCTCCGCGGGTGGTGGACGTCGCCCGCCACCTGGGCGCAAGGGCCATGCATGAGGGGGAGATGCAGGTCCGCCGGGTGGAAGAGGTGGCCATGGTGGCGCGCAGCCTGCGCAACATGACCCACCGCCTCAAGCCGGGCACCCTCATCGTCACCCCGGGCGATCGCGAGGACGTGCTGGTCGCCGCCTGCATGGCGGCACTCAACGGCGTGCCGCTGGCCGGCGTGGTGCTGACCGGTGGCATCGAGCCGGCGGCGCCGGTGCTGCAGCTCTGCGAGCGCGCCTTGCAGACCGGCCTGCCGCTGCTGATGGTGGACAGCGATTCCTACCTCACCTCGGCTCGGGCGGCTGCCATCGACCAGGAGGTGGCCATCGACGATCTGGGGCGCATGTCGGCGGTGATGGACGCCGTGGCCGCGCAGATCGACGTGGCCTACTTGCGAGAGCGGGTGGCCACCGACCGCGAGCCGCGGCTGTCGCCTGCGGCCTTCATGCACCGGCTGGTGGAGGGCGCGCGCGCTGCCGACCGCCTGATCGTGCTGCCCGAGGGAGAGGAGCCGCGTACCATCCGCGCGGCCGTCATCTGCCAGACCCGGGGCATCGCCCGTTGCCTGCTGCTTGGCGACCCCCGGGAGGTGCACCGGGTGGCCGAGGCCCAGGGCTTCGAGCTGCCTGCCGGTCTGCGGATCGTCCAGCCGGACCAGCAGATGCGGGGGCGCTACCTGGAGCGGATGGTGGAGCTTCGTCGCCACAAGGGCATGACCGAGCCGGTGGCCATGGCCCAACTGCAGGAGCCGGTGGTGCTGGCCACCATGATGCTGGCCACTGGCGAGGTCGACGGCCTGGTGGCGGGGGCGCTGAACACCACCGCCGCCACCGTGCGCCCTGCGCTGCAGCTCATCAAGACCCGCGCAGACGCTAAACTGATCAGCTCGGTGTTCTTCATGTGCCTGCCCGACCAGGTGCTCGTGTTCGGCGACTGCGCCATCAACCCAGACCCTGACGCCGAGGAACTGGCCGACATCGCCCTGCAGTCGGCGGCCTCCGCCGAGGCCTTCGGCATCGCACCAAGGGTGGCCATGCTCTCCTTCTCCACCGGTGCATCCGGGGCAGGCAGCGACGTGGACAAGGTGCGCCAGGCCACCGAGATCGCCCGCACCCGCCGCCCCGACCTGATCATCGACGGACCCCTGCAGTACGACGCCGCCACCGTGCCGAGCGTGGCGGCGCAGAAGGCGCCTGGCAGCCCGGTGGCAGGCCGTGCCACGGTGCTGGTGTTCCCCGACCTCAACACCGGCAACACCACCTACAAGGCGGTGCAGCGCAGCGCTCAGGTGGTGGCGGTGGGGCCGATGCTGCAGGGCCTGCGCCGGCCGGTGAACGACCTCTCGCGCGGCGCCTCGGTGGACGACATCGTCTACACCATCGCGCTCACGGCGATTCAGGCTGTGCCTCAGGGCGCAGCCTGAATCGCTTGGCGGCTAGGACCGCCAGCGGTCCTAGCCTCACGGCGATCCACGTGGCGGGGAACGGGTCTGCCTGGGGTGACGGTGTAGGCTAGAGGGCGGTATGCAGGTCGCCCCGACCACCCTCGAGAAGCTGGCTTTCCCGCGCGTGCTCGACGCGCTGGCGGACCGCTGTCAGACCATGGCGGGTCAGGCCCTCGTGCGCTCGCTGCTGCCCGATCTGTCTGGTGACGCGCTGGAGGCCGCCCACGAGCGCACGCACGAGGTTCTGCTCGGCGACGCCGTCAGCCTCGGCGGGGTGGAGGACGTGCGCCCGCTGGTGGAGCAGGTGGTGGCCGGCGGCATCCTGAGCGGTCCTGAGTGCCTGTCCATCGCCTACACCATGGACGCGGCCGCCAGCCTCAAGCGCTCCATCGCGCTGTCGAACCGGCCGCGCTTGGGGGAGCTGGCAGCCAGGCTGGCCAGCTTCGACGCCGTGCTGCGTTCGGTGCGTGAGCAGCTCGATCCCCAGGGCGAGGTGCGCGACGACGCC
Organism: uncultured bacterium; assembly: GCA_964465355.1. Taxonomy (GTDB): domain Bacteria; phylum Deinococcota; class Deinococci; order Deinococcales; family Trueperaceae; genus JAABTL01. Next base: position 5,951 of record CAYXJZ010000068.1, read on the forward strand.
ACCCCCAAGCTGCGTGAGATCCGTCGCCGGCTGCAGCCCCTGCGCGGCCGCATCCGCGAACGCATGGCGCAGATGCTGGCGCAGTACGCCGAGTACGTGCAGGACCCCATCGTCACCCAGCGGCGCGATCGCTACGTCATCCCCATCAAGGCCAGCTCGCAGTCGCGGGTACCCGGCCTCGTGCTCGACACCTCCGATTCCGGGGCCACGGTGTTCATGGAGCCGGCGGCGGTGGTGCCGCTGAACAACGAGCTGACGCTGCTCGAGCTGGAGGAGCGCGACGAGGTGCGGCGCATTCTCATCGCCCTCGGCCAGCGCCTGGCCTTCGATCCTGGCCTCGAGCCAACCCTGCTGGCCTTGGCCGAGCTTGACCTGGTGGTGGCCTCCGCCCGTCTGGCGCAGGACTGGCGGCTGCAGCGCCCGCTGCTGCAGGAGGCTGGACCCATCAGCCTGCCTGCAGCCCGCCACCCGCTCATCGACGGCTGCGTGCCCAACGACGTGGTGCTCAGCCCAGAGACGCCCCTGCTGGTGCTCACAGGTCCCAACGCTGGTGGCAAGACGGTGCTGCTCAAGACCATCGGCCTGGCCGTGCTCATGGCCAAGGCCGGCCTGTTCGTGGCCGCCGACGAGCGCGGCGGCGGCCAAACGGCCGCCGGCACCGATCGCAGGCTCAAGCTGACGCTGCCAGCGCTGGAGGCGGTGCTCACCGACATCGGCGACGAGCAGAGCATCGAGGCCTCCCTCTCCACCTATGCCGCTCACCTCACCAACCTGCGGCGCATCGTCCAGCACGCCGCGCCTGGCAGCCTGCTGCTCATCGACGAGTTGGGTTCAGGCACCGACCCGGACGAGGGGGCCGCGCTGTCGCAGGCCATCCTCGAAGCGGTGGTGGCGAAGCGGGCCTTCGGCCTGGTGACCACCCACCTGGCGCCGCTGAAGGTCTTCGCCGCCCGGCGGCCGGGTGTGCAGAACGCCGCCATGCGCTTCGATGTCGAGCGCCTTCGTCCCACCTTCGAGCTGGTCGTCGGTGAACCGGGCCGTTCCTACGCCTTGGCCATCGCCGAGCGGGTGGGTCTCGATCCCGCCTTGCTGGAGCGGGCAGAGGAGCTGCTCGGGCCAGAGGGCGCCAGGTTGGAACGGCTGCTCGAGACGCTCGAGGCGCAGCGGACCGCGCTGCAGCTCGAGGTGGAGGAGGCCAGGTCGGCTCAGTCGAGGGCGGCCGAGGAGGCGCAGCTGCTGCGTGCGCAGATCGAGCGCCTGCGCAGCCAGGAGGCTGCGGTGCTAGGGCGCGCAGCCGAGCGGGCCGACGCCATGCTGCAGGACACCCTGGCCAGGGCGCGCAGCCTGCGGCAGACGGCCAAGGAGGACCCGCAGGCAAGGGGCAAGGCGCTGGAGGCCATCCAGCAGCTGCGACGCGAGACGAGGCAGAAGGCCGTCAAGCTGCCCCAAACCCCGGCCGCGCCCGAGCTGGCTCCTGGCGCCGTGGTGCGGGTGGAGGCATACGGCGCCGAAGGGCCGGTGCTGGAGCTTCGCGGCGACCAGCTGCTGGTGCAGCTGGGCCTGCTGAAGGTGGAGGTGCCTCGCCACGAGGCCGTGCTGCTGCGCGGTCCCGAGGCGGTGGCGGTCAAGCGGACGGTCACGCCGGTGGCCGGCGACGTCGTGCGGGAGATCAACCTGCGTGGACAGCGGGTGGAGACGGCGCTGGAGGAGCTGCGTGACTTCGTGCACGAGGCGCACGCCCTCAGGCAAGGGCAGGTGCGCGTGCTGCACGGCAAGGGGACGGGTGCCCTGCGCGACGCGGTGCGCCGCTACCTCAAGGACGAGCGTCTGGTGGAGCGTTTCGAGGACGCGGTGCCCTATGAAGGCGGCCACGGGGTGACGGTGGCTTACCTGCGGGTGTAGCTGCGCGCATGTGGTTCGTATTGCGCGATCCGGTGGGCGATCATGGCGAAGATCGCGAGTAGGCATGCCAGCGGAAGGCCGATGACGGCAGTCTCGAGGCGGTGTCCTGGCGCGACCGTAGCCATGATGAGCAGGCTGGAGAGACCGAATGACGAAGTGGCGACCAGCGTGGTTGCGGCGAGCGGGCGCAGCAAGGAAGGCGTGTACGGGCTGGCCCATCGCAAGGAGGTCGCAGCTGCGAACAGGAGCGCGCTCAGCTGCGCGGCGGTGGGGGCGAACTTGATCAACACCGTGCCGGTGAGGAAGAGCGGACGAAGCCAACCCTCCGGCACCATCGTCTCGGGCGTTCCGACGTGCGCGTCGTAGAGCTGCCATGCGAAGCCCATGACGAAGAACAGCGCAGCGAGTTGCAGGGCACCACGACGAGCGGTCCGCAAGCGGATCTCGCGGCCGAGCATGAGCGCGAGATCAGCCGGGTCGCCGAACGCCGTGATCAACCGATCGATGCGGTTGTCGCGGTCCGATAAGTCTCGGCACGCCGGCTGGTCCTCGACTGCGGTGAGCAGGCCGTCGCGCAACTCGTCGATGACATCGGCGCGAACACGCCTCCCGCCGGGGAGCCCGCGATCGACCTGCGCCAGGTATCGCTCGATCGCGTCGCTCATGCGTCCGCCGTCAGCACGTGCTGCATCAGCTTGGCGAAGCTGTGCCACTGGTCGCGGTGCGCGGCCAAGGTCCTGCGACCTGCGCGCGAGATGCGGTAGGTGCGTCGTCGCCTGCCGGCGACCATGGACCACTCGCCGGTGACCTGGCCCGTGCGCTCCAGTCGGTGGAGCGCTGGGTAGATCGTCCCTGTCGGCAGGTCAAGGGCGCCGAGGGAGCGTCGTCGCAGTTCCTCGATCACACCGTAGCCGTGTCGGGGCTCGCTTTCCAGGACGGCGAGCAAGAGGCTGTCGAGATGCCCCTTGAGGAGCGATGGGTTCATACGTTGCAATCCTACATCTCGGGCGGGTTACGATCAGGATAAGTAGGAACGCTACCTATGGAGGTGTGGATGTCGGTCACATTCGCGATCGAGACGCACGAACTCACCAAGCACTACGGCGGCCGCGTGGCGGTGGACGCGCTGAGCCTGCGTGTTCCCTTCGGCGCCGTGACCGGATTCGTCGGTCCCAATGGCGCGGGGAAGACCACGACCATCCGGATGCTCCTAGGTCTGATCCGTCCGTCCGCGGGAACGGCGCTGGTGCTTGGCAAGCCGCTGACCGATCCAGCCGCCTACCTCGAACGGGTTGGCTCGCTGGTGGATGGTCCGGCGTTCTACCCGCAGTTGAGCGGGCACGCCAACCTGACCATCCTCGAGCGCCTCAGCGGCGCCGTTGGTGGGGTCGAGCAGGCATTGGCGTCAACCGGACTGGCCGGCCGCGGCGGCGATGCGGTCGGCGGCTACTCGCTCGGCATGCGGCAACGCCTGGCGCTGGCCGCGGCGCTTCTGCATGGCCCTGACCTGGTCATCCTCGATGAGCCGACGAATGGCCTCGACCCGGCAGGCATCCGGGAGATCCGAGACTTGCTGAGGCAGTTGGCCGATCGAGGCGTGGCCGTGCTTGTGTCCAGCCATCAGCTCGCGGAGTTAGAGCAGATCAGCGACCAGCTCGTGCTGTTGCGTTCCGGCAAGCTGGTCTACCAGGGCGTGCTCGCCGATCTGCAACGCCAGCACCCCACGCAGGTCAGCGCAAGGCCCGAGCGGCCATCCGACATCGGTGTGATCGAGAGCTTGGCCGCCACCCGGGGCTGGGAGGTCCGCCTGGACGATGGCAGGGTGGTGATCGTCGGCGCGCCGCCTGGATCGTCGGCCGAGCTGAACCGTATGGCGCACGCGTCCGGGGTCACCCTGGCCGAACTGTCGACCGAGCCGCCGAAACTAGAGGACATCTTCTTCGCGCTCACAGAACGCGAGCGTGGGCAAGGTGGCCGACCATGATCCGGGCCTTGTACAGCGAGATCACCAAGCTCGCCCAACCGACCTACTGGATCGCCATCGCAGCCATGGTCGCCTTCATGGCCATCACGGTCGTGATCTCCGTCGGCTCACCAGGTGAGACCAACAGCCATCGGGGTCCAGCCGGGCTCATCCTGTCCCAGTCCGAACTCCAACAGCCCGATGGTCTGGCGCGCAGCTTGGGCAACGCAGTGACCTTCCTCGGCATCGTTGTGCTCTCGATCGTCGGTGTCAACATGGGAGGGGAGTATCGGCTAGGGACCATCCGCAACCTGGTCACCCGTCAGCCCCGTCGGGTTCGATTGCTCGTCGGCAAACTCACCGCACTGCTGGCCTACCTTGCGGTGGCCGTCGTCATCACCGTCCTCGTCGCTGTGCCACTGGCGCGGCAACTCGCGGCGAGGGCTGGCGTGGACAGCAGCCGCTGGTGGAGCGGCGACGGTGTCATCGCGCTGCTCGGTGGCACCGGGAGCTTGATCGTCGCCGTGTGGGGCTGGGGCAGCCTGGCGTTGCTGCTTGCCATCGTGCTGCGCTCTGCGCCGGCCACGATCGGTGTCGGCGTCGCCTACGCGCTCCCGGTCGAGATCCTCGTCGGCGAGATCTGGCCGGCGTTCGCCCGCTGGCTGCCAGGCCAGCTCTTCCAGGCACTCGCTCGGGGTGGCAGCCCATCGCTGGACCACACTGACGCCCTCATCGGTTCACTGACATGCCTTGCCTTGGCGACGGTGCTCGCGTTGGCCATCTTCCGCGCACGCGACATCCCTGAGTAGATGGGCGGCGCCGGACGGCAGCGCCCAAGCGAAGGATGGCTGGACTTGCTGAGGCGGGCGTGCCGAGTCTTCCTCCTGGGTTAGCCTCGCCGCATGCCCAAGCAGGCCATCCTCTTCGACCTTGACGGCACCCTTGTCGACTCCCTGCCCGACATCGTGGCCAGCTTCCGCCAGGCCTTCACCGAACATGGGCTCGTCGCGCCACCCGAGGCCGAGGTGCGGGCCAAGGTGGGCCTGCCGCTGGAGACCATGTTCGGCGCTTTCATCGCCGAGGACCAGGTGACCGGCCTGGCGGACGCCTACCGCCGCATCTACCCCCAGCGCTTCACCGAGCACTCGGCGGCCTTCCCCGAGGTGCCCGAGGTGCTGGCCACCCTGCGCTCACGCGGCTACCTGCTGGCGGTGGCCACCACCAAGCGCAGCGCCATGGGGCAGGCGCTGGTGCAGGCCATGGGTCTGGCCGGGTCGCTCGACCATGTGCAGGGCACCGACGGCTTCCCGGCCAAGCCGTCGCCTGAGGTCATCCACCGCGCCTTGGCCGCCCTCGGGGCCGAAGGCCTGTGGATGGTGGGGGACACCCGCCACGACGTGGAGGCGGGACGCGCCGCCGGCCTGGCCACCTACGCCGTGGCCCGTGCCGGTTCCACCCACGACTGGGCCGCGCTGCAGGCGGCAACGCCGGACAGGCTGGAGCACAGCCTCTCGCCGCTGCTCGACCTGGCCCTCGGGTAGCATCGGCCATGCAACCACAGGACGAGAAGCAGTACGTCATCGACGCCCTGGCCAGTGACTCCTGGCGCATGTTCCGCATCCTTGGCGAGTTCGCCCAGGGCTTCGAGGAGATGTCCGACGTCGGCAAGGCCGTCACCATCTTCGGCTCGGCGCGCCTGGGCGCCGACCACCCCGACTACCAGAAGGCCATGCAGCTGGCCTTCGACCTGGCCAAGCACGGCTACACGGTGCTGACCGGTGGTGGCCCTGGCATCATGGAGGCCAGCAACAAGGGCGCCATCGAGGCAGAAGGGCGCAGCGTGGGCCTCAACATCGCCTTGCCGCATGAGCAGGCGCCCAACCCCTACCAGACCGACAGCCTGAACTTCCGCTACTTCTTCGTGCGCAAGGTGATGCTGGTCAAGTACGCCACCGCCTTCGTCTGCTTCCCCGGCGGCTTCGGCACCATCGACGAGCTCTTCGAGGCGCTCACCCTCATCCAGACCAAGAAGATCCTGCCCTTCCCGGTCTTCCTGGTGGGGGTGGAGTACTGGCGTGGGCTGGTGCAATGGCTGCAGGGCACCCTCGTGCGGGCTGGGACGGTGTCGGAGAACGACCTCTACCTCTTCAAGGTGGTGGACGACGTGTCGAGCATCCCGGACGAGATCGAGGCCTACTACCAGTCCGCCAACCATGGGGGCTTCAACTTGCCCTGGTGAAGGCGCGATGAAGAGCAGGGAACTTGACATAGGGGCACTCAAGTAATATTCTCCATTACGAGGCAGTCATATGGAGTCCGCCGACTGCTACGCCCCTTCGAACTCTGGAGGTTCCATGTCCCTAGCTCGCCACACCCGCGCTTACCCCAACCCATTCCCCCACGCCCGTCAGGCCGATGAAGCCTTCGGCCGCTTCGGTCGCCATCTCCGCGCCTTCGGTCACGAAGCCGCCGGTATGGACCTGTACGAGACCGACGACGCTCTGGTGCTCGAACTCGCCGTGCCTGGCCTGAACGCCGAAGCCCTCGACGTCTCGGTGGAAGGCCGTCGCCTCACCGTTCGCGGTGAGCTTCCTGCCGGCACCGAAGACGATGGCCGCCGCTACTTCCTGCGCTCCCTGCCTCGCGGCTCCTTCGCCCGCACCGTCCGCCTGCCTTCCAACGTGGACACCGAGGCCATCGTCGCGCAGGTGCAGGCCGGCTTGCTGACCCTGCGCATGCCCAAGGCTGCCGGGTCCAAGTCCCGCAAGATCGAGATCGCCAACAGCTGATTCAGGTCTGCTGAGGTCGGGGACTCGGCCCGAGTCCACATGGACTCGGCCCCCGATACCCCAGCCGGCCCTCCAAGCCAACGAAGGATGCCCGCGACCTGAAGTCGCGGGCATCGTCGTATTCGTCGTATGCGTAGCGATTGTGTGTCCTCGGCAGGCCGCAAGCCGCCAGGCGCTATGGGCCCCAGCGCGGGGGCAGCGCACCCTGACCGAAGACCTGCCCGGCCAGCACGTAGATCTGTTCCGGCTCGAGCCCTTGGCCCATGTAGATGTTGTCGCTGCTGCGCCACAGTTCCACGTGGGGATGGGGGTCGTCGCGTGTGCCGTCGGCGGCCTCTGCGGTGCCCGAGTTGCCGGTGGAGCCAACCACCTGGCCCTGGTTGACCTGCGCACCCACCACCAGGCCTGGCTCGACGTCGGACAGGTGGGCGTAGCGGCTGACGAAGCCACCAGCATGCTGCACCCACACCTGCCGACCACGCAGCCGATCCAGGACGTCGCCCGGGGTGCTGAGCGACCTCACGGCCGACTCGATGACCTGGTCGTACTCAGCGCGCGTCATCTCGACGTAGTCGTGATCGGCGCGCAACACCACGCCGTCGGCCACGGCCACGATGGGCGTGCCGTAGGCGATGATGGCGGACCCGCTCACCGCGCCTTGGTAGAAGTCGAAGCCCTCGTGGGTGCCGTTACGGTATGCGCGGTTGGCGTTGGGCCAGTGGGCCGCCCGCGAGCTGATGGTGGCGTTGGCCACCGGTACCACGTAGCCCGTGGGCCAGCCGCGATCGAAGGGCAGGTCGACCAACTCGTTCAGACGGGTGAACAGGCCGCTGTTGCGCACAGCCGCGTTGCTGCGGGCGATGTCGACGGCGCTCTGGCCGGAGGCGTCGCGCACCGTCGGATCGGCACCGGCGTTGAGCAGCAGCAGGGGCAGGCGTGAGTCCTGGGCGTGGCGCAAGGCAAGCAACAGCGCGGTGCTGCCGTCACCGGCCGCCCATTGCACATCGGCGCCGGCTCCGAGCAGGGCCTCGGTGGCTGGCAGTGAACCCTGCATGATGGCCAGTTGCAACGGGGGCCGTCCGTTGGCATCGAGGACGGCCAGGTCGGCGCCGGCAGCCAAGGCAGCTTGCAGGCCTTGGAGGTCGTCCGCCTGCAGGGCGGTCAGAAGCGCAGGCACCGGGGGAGCCGATGGGGCGCGGGCGAAGGGGTTGGGCAGCCATTCGAACTGCCAGGCGGCGATCACCAAGGCCACCAGCACCAGCAATGCGACGAGCGCGACACGAACCATGCCCCACGGTACCAGTCGAGCGATGAGAAGGGGCGGCGCAGAGGCGGTGGTGGAGCCGACGACGATGATGTGCCGCGCTCTGTCGGCGCGGTACGGTGCGCTCCGTGTTCGCCGCCTTCCGCAGGGAGCTGCCCAACCTCCTCACCATCGCCCTGCCGCTCACGCTCGCGCACCTGGCGCAGAACGCCATGACCTTCGTCGACACCTTGATGGCGGGGCGCCTCGGGCCGGAAGCCCTGGCTGGCATCGCCCTCGGTGGCGCCAGCTTCAGCTTCATCAGCGTGATCACATCCGCCACCCTGTTCGCCATCGCGCCGCTGGTGGCGCAGGCCACAGGAGCACAGGACCCCGCGACGATCAGGCGCACCGTGCGCCAGGGTCTGCTGCTGACGATGCTGATCGCGCCGGTGGCCATGGCGCTGATCTGGGCAGCCGGCCCGCTGCTGCTGGCCATGGGCCAAGATCCAGACACCGCCCGAGGGGCGACGGGCTACCTGCGGGCGGCCTCCTTCGGCGTGCTGCCCTACATGGTCTTCACCGTCCTGCGCGCCTACATGGAAGGCCAAGGCCACACCAGGCCGCTGATGTTCATCGCATTCCTCGGCGTCGGCCTGAACATCCTCGGCAACCAGGCCTTCATGTTCGGGCGCTGGGGCTTCCCGGCGCTCGGCATCACCGGCACGGGCTTGGTCACCACCCTCGTCTACCTGCTGATGGCGGCGGTGGCCGTCGTCTACGTGGCGCGGCGCTACCCAAGACACCGCGTCTTCGCTGCCGACTGGCGCTGGGACGGGAGAAGCGCCCGCGAGATCGTGCGGCTCGGCTGGCCCATCGCCCTGACGACGGCCTTCGAGATGGGCATGTTCCTCACCTCAGCCCTGCTCATGGGGCTGATCGGGCCGGCCCAGTTGGCCGCCCACCAGGTGGCGATCCAGACCGCCTCCTTCACCTTCATGATCCCCCTCTCCCTCGGCGTCGCGACCTCCACCAGGGTGGGCCAGGCGGTGGGTCGGGGTGATCCATGGGGCGTGCGTGGCGCGGCCTTGGCCGGCGTGGCCTGCGCGCTCGCGGTCATGGTGGTCACCGCCACGCTGTTCCTGCTGCTGCCGATGCGGGTCATTGGCATCTACCTGGACACCGGCGATCCGGCCAACGCCGCCGTGGTGATGCACGCCCTCGTCTTCTTGCGGGCGGCTGCCGCCTTCCAGCTCTTCGATGGCCTGCAGGTCAGCGTGCTCGGTGCCCTGCGCGGCATGAAGGACACCCGCGGGCCCATGTTCATCACCCTGCTGTCGTACTGGGTCGTCGGTCTCGGCTCAGGCTTCGGCCTGGCCTTTGGCCTTGGCTGGGAAGGGGTGGGCCTGTGGTACGGCTTGGTCATCGGCCTCGCCGTTGCCTCGATCGCCCTCACGGCCCGCTTGCTACGACAGTTCCGGGTGGCCCACCCGCTGATCGGCGAGGGCGTTGTACGATCAGTGCCGTGAGCACCTTCCTGAGCATCGGTATCTACGCCGTCGGTGTCTTGTTCGCTCTGTGCGCGGTGGCCGGGATCTTCATCACCGTCTCCCACTGGCTGATCAAGAACACCCACGACAGCTCCTCGGCCCACTGAGGACCCTTAGCGCGCCGAGCTCGACGCGCACGTCGGACCTCTCATGCCCCCGTTCCTGAAGGCCTTCTTCGCTGGTGGGTTGCCCGACCGGGCAACCGCCGGCTCGGCCATCGGCCTGATCTACGTGGCCGCCTTCTTCGGGCACCTGCTGTTGGCCGCCATCCTGGCTGCCCTGCTGGCCTGGTTGCTGCCTGGCCGGCAGCAGCAGGCCAACGACATCATGGCCACCGTGTTGCTGGCCTTCGCAGTTCTGCAGTTGCCGGTGGGCGCCGCCATGGCCTGGGTGTCCAGCGGGCAGCCGGGCAAGGGATCGGCCGTGGCTGGAGCCACGATGGCCGCCGTCATGCTCTCCAGTCCAGCCTGGTTCATCGCCTTGATGGTGGTGTCCAACCAGCGTCTTGTGTTCCTGCTGGTGGGGGCCGCCGTGCTGATGGTGGCCTACGGCATGGGCTTCGCCTTCATGCCGCGTTTCGTACGAGCAGCCATCACGCCGCCTGAGGAGGAGCCGGCAGCCGACCGGACGACCGGACCTGTCTCCCGCCGTCTGCGCGCAAGGCCACCCAGTCAGCGGCCCAGTCGGGGCACCAGGCCCTGAGCCCGGCTGGCGTTCAGGGCCTTTCTTGACGGAAGTCGACCAACACCTCGGAGAGCGCCTTGTTCCGTCTGCCCACCGGTAGCTCGGTCGGCAGACCGTAGAAGAGCAGGGCAACGAGCCGGGCGCCTTCAGGTGCCTCGGCATGGCCGAGCAAGGGCCAGAAGCCCTCATGCTCCCAGACGCCTGCGGTGGACCACTTGCTGGCGATGCCCTCTGCCCACAGGTGCAGGCTCAGGTTCTGCACAGCGCAGCAGGCTGCGCCGTAGTCCTCGAGCCGGGTGACCTCGTCGGCGTCCTCCGCGCTGTGGCAGGTCACCACCACGACGCCTGGCGCCTCGCCCCACTCCCGTCGCTTGGTCTCCACCTTGTCCGGCTTCGAGCCTTGGCGCTCCAACTGCTCCGCCCATAGCCCAGCCAGCAGGGCGATGCGTGAAGGGTCGAGCAGGTGGAAACGCCATGGTTCCGTGCGCTTGTGGTTGGGGGCCCAGCGCGCCGATTCGATGGCTTCGACCACGATCAGGTGATCGAGTTCGGCGCCATCCTGTAGGCGGCCCTGTGAGACAGTGCGCCGCGACCGCAACAGCTCGATCATCTGCTCGGCTCCTGGCCGGGCTTCGGGGGAAGTCATGACAGACATGGGATCGCCTCGGTTCTCGGTGGCGGCGAGCCGCCAGGGTGGGGTAGCTGAAGGCTGGGGTGAGACCAACCCATTCCATAGAATGTTACTAGGTTTTGATCATCACGCTAAGCTGCGCCGGTGAGCCTGGACGGAACGACGACAGGGAAGACCGAGGCTGACGTGGGATCGACCTGGATCGCCAGGTTGGAGCAGGCGGCAGCAGCGGCCTTGCCAGCGCGTGAGCAGTGGGTGCAGGACGGTTGGCGTCTGCGCGCCGACGACGACGGCGTGGTGCGCAGAGCCAACAGCGTCATGCCCGTCCAGGTAGGACTGAGGTCGCCGGAGGAGAAGCTGGCCGAGGTGGTGGCCTGGTACCGCCAGCGTGGCCTGCGCCCACGCTTCCAACTCAGCCCGGTCAGCCGACCCGAAGGCTTGGCTGCAGCGTTGGAACGCGCCGGTTGGGTCTTGGTGACGCCGGTGCGCATCATGACGGCCGAGGTGACTGCCCTGAACCTGCGTTGTCTGGAGCGCTTGGGGCCGGAAGCGGCGACGGGCGTGGATCAGTCACCTCAGGCGGACGATGCCTGGTTGGCGGCCTACACCAGCGGCATGCCGGCTGCGGAACGACCGGCGCGTTCTCGGCTGGCTCTGGCCGCGCCATCCCCCAAGGCTTACCTCAGCCTGGGCGGGCTTGCCAGCGCCTTGGTGGTGCAGGACCGCGAGCTGGTTGGCCTCTTCGACGTCACCACCGTGCCAAGCGCCAGGCGCCAGGGGCTGGCCAGCCGTCTGCTGGCCGCCGCGGCCGCTTGGGCAGAGGTACGGGGAGCAACCACGCTCTACCTGCAGGTGGCCGAAGGTAACGAGGCCGCCGAGCGGCTGTACCTTGGCATGGGCTTCGTGCCCGTCTATGGCTACTGCTACGCGGAGCTGAGGGACTGAAGGAGCGCGGCGGACAGCCCGACGACGGCCTGCGGGCTCGCGCCGGTCCCTACTGGCGCCTCAGTACCGTTCGTAACTGTGCCGAGCGTCCTGCAGCAGATGCGCCATGTCAAGCGCCTTACTCGTACCGATGACCACGCAGTCCTCCGGATCGACAGCCACGGCCACCGGGATGTTGGTGATGCGCTGCAGGTAGCTGTCCAGCCCGCGAAGCTGGGCGCCGCCGCCGGTCATGACGATGCCGCGCTCGATGACGTCGGAGACCAGCTCGGGCGGTGACTGCTCCAGCACCTTGCGCACGCCGCCTGCGATCTTGTCGAGCGAGGAGCGCAGGGCGCTGACGATGTCCTCTGCGTTGACCTCCACCGTCTTGGGCATGCCGTCGATGAGGTCGCGGCCGCGCACCTCCATGGAGGGCAGGTCGCCGCCCATCGGCACGGTGGCGCCGCCGATGGTGCGCTTGATCTCCTCGGCCGTGCGGTCGCCGATGAGCAGGTTGTGCTTGGCCTTGATGAAGGCCATGATGTCGCGGTCGAAGACGTTACCCGCCACCCGCAGTGAGGTGGACACCACGATGCCGCCCATGGAGATCATGGCCACGTCGGTGGTGCCGCCGCCGATGTCGATGAGCATGGAGCCGACCGGCTCGGCGATGTCGATGCCTGCACCGATGGCCGCGGCTACCGGCTCCTCGATGAGCAGCGCCTTGCGCGCGCCGATCTCGTGCACTGCCTGCACCACCGCCCGCTTCTCCACCTCGGTGATGCCGCTGGGGATGCAGACCATGATGGTGGGGCGCAGGAAGCGCGCCGGGCCGGTGAGCACCTTCTTGATGAACTCCTTGAGCATGCGCTCGGTGAGGGTGTAGTCGGCGATGACGCCGTCGGCCATGGGCCGCACGGCGGTGATGTTGCCGGGGGTACGGCCCAGCATGCGGTAGGCCTCTTCGCCCACCGCCTTGATGTCGGTGGTGCCTTTGGTCACCGCGATGACGGCCGGCTCGCGGAGCACGACCCCTCTGCCTTTTACATGGATGCGCACCGTCGTGGTGCCCAGGTCGACGCCGATCATGCGGTCACGCTACCACCGCCGAGCCCGGCTGAGTTGCGGTACCTTGACGACGTGAACCCTGCCCCCTTCACCGCGCTCGCGCGCGTCTACGACGTGATCATGCAGGACGTGCCATACGAGGAGTGGCTGGCCTTCGTGCTGCGCCGGGTGAC
>CAYXJZ010000069.1:0-17500 GCA_964465355.1 uncultured bacterium
CACGCTGGCCCCCCTCCGCCTTCTCCGCCGCCTTCATCGCCACCGTGGTCGGCTTCGGCGGCACCTTGGCGCTGGTGGTGCAGGCCGGCCAGGCCATCGACGCGACGCCGCTGCAGGTGGTGTCGATGGTGACCGCGCTGTGCCTTGGCAAGGCCTTGGCCGGCGCCGGGCTCAGCCTGTGGCTGCGCATGCCCATCGTGCTGGCCTGGTCCACGCCAGGCGCTGCGTTGGTGGCGGCCAACACCCTCGGCCTCGACTACGCCACCGCCGTCGGCGCCTTCGTGGCCGCTGCCGCCATGATGGTCACGGTGGGCCTCGTGCCTGCCCTTGGCCGGCTGGTGGCGCGCATCCCCGGCCCTGTCGCCTCGGCCATGCTGGCCGGCATCCTCTTGCCCTTCTGCCTCGGCCTGTTCCGCTCCTTCGCCTCCGACGCGGTCCTAGCCGTCATCCTGCTGCTGATCTTCCTCGTCGCCCGCCTGCGCTTCCCCACCTACGCCATGCTGCTCGTGCTGTTGGCCACCGTGGCCGCCGTGCTCTTGCGTGGCGACCTGGCAGGCTGGGAAGCCACCGGCGTCTTCGGCACCCTGCAAGGCGTGGTCCCGGTGTTGGACTGGCGGGCCGTCGTCAGCCTCGGCCTGCCCCTCTTCCTGGTCACGCTGGTGGGTCAGAACCTGCCAGGCCTCGTGGTGCTGCGCTCGGCCGGCTACACGCCACCACCGAGGGCGGTCCTTGGACTCAGCGGCCTTGCCACCCTGCTCATGGCCCCCTTCGGCGCGCACGGCATCAACCTGGCGGCCATCACCGCCGCCATCTGCACCGGCGACGACGCCCATGCCGACCCCGCGCAGCGGTGGCGCGTCGGGCTGCTGTACGCCGGCTTCTACCTGCTGCTCGCGCTCTTCGCCACGCCGCTGGTCGGCCTGTTCCTTGCCATGCCGCCAGGCATCATCGCCATCCTGGCGGGGTTGGCGCTGCTCGGGCCGCTCAGCCAGGCCATGGGCAACATGCTCGGTCAGGCCGAGGAGCGTGAGGCGGCGGTGCTCACCTTCGTCGCCACCGCCTCCGGCCTCAGCCTGTTTGGCATCGGCTCGGCCTTCTGGGGGCTGCTGACGGGCCTCCTCGTCCTCGGACTGCGGCGCTGGCTGGGCGGTACACAGCACTGAGCAAACCGTCGGCTTGTCATCCTTGCTCCATGACGCCACCACCCGCAGAGATCTACGAGTTCATCGGTCGCCTGAAGGGCTACGCCAAGGATGCCGAGGGCGCGGTCGCCACCTTCAGCGCCGGCCTGCTCCACCACCCGGACGACGCCCGGCTGTACCGCCATCGCGGTCACCGCTACCTCAGCCTCCGCCGCTTCGCCGAGGCGCGCGACGACTTCCTGCGCGCCGCCGAACTGCTGCCTGCCTGGACCGAGCACATCGAGTACGGGCAGGCCTACGTCCTGCCGCAGTTGGAGGCGGCCGTGCTCGGCGCCGAGGCGGCCGCCAACCATCCTGTGCTGGCCGAGGTCAAGGCGAGGGGCGAGTACTACAGCCCGCTTGCCTTCAAGGTCCACTACCACCTCGGCCTGAGCTGGCACCTGCTGGGCGACGACCCTGCGGCCTTGCGCGCCTTCGAGCTGGCCCTCGAGCAGGCGGTGCACCAAGAGCTGCTGGTGGCCACCGCCAACTGGCTGGTGGTGCTGCACGGCCGGCTCGGCCTGGCCGAGCGCGACGCGGCCCTGCTCGCCTCCATCGACCTTGACGCACCGGTCCACACCAACGCCGCCTACGCCGATCTGCTGCGGCTCTACGCCGGCCGTCTCGACGCGGCGTCCCTGACGGCCAAGGCCCAAGGGGACCCCCGCATCATGGCCACCCAGGGCTACGGTCTCGGCTCCTTCCTGCTGGCCATGGGGCGGCCGGACCAGGCCATGGACGTCTTCCGCGCGGTGGTCTCGCAAGGCGATCCGGCCGCCTTCGGCACCTTGGCCGCCGAGCTCAGGTTGGCCGAGAAGGCTGGCGCGGTCACCGTCGGCTGAGGCATCGGCTGAGGCAGACGGCCCTGGCCTCGGGGGCAAGGTCTTCCCGTATCATCCAGACACCCATGACACCCGGCTGGTCGCTCGATCCCCATCGCGGCTTCTCCCCAGATCCCAAGCAGCGCGAGCTGGCCGGCCGCCTCTTCGAGCAGCTCAGCCAGCGACCACTCTTCAGCGCCATGGCGCGGCCAAGGTCATCCGCCTGGGCCGCCGACGCCACGCTGCTGCCACCTGCCGCCTGGCTGCTGGACACCGAGCCCGGCCTGCGCCGCCTGTTGCGCGGGTCAGGCATCGAGTGGCCGGCGGCCGAGCCCAAGGCAGGCGCCGACCCAGCCGCCTGGGACGAGCAGCAGGACCGAGCGGCCTGGGCGACGATCTGGCAGGTGGCCGCCCAGTCAGCCGGCAACCCCGTGCTCTGGCGCCTCGAGGAGTCGCTGGCGGGTCTCTTGGGCCTGTCTCAGAAGCCGAGCGCAGACGAGGGCGACCCGAGCTATGACCTCGTCCTCGCGCGGCTGGCCGACCCCGCCATGCACCCTGCCCAGCTCATCACCCGCTTGGGCATCGAGCACATCGGCCTGCCATGGGGCATCACCGAGGACCTGACGGGGATCGACGAGCACAGGGCCGCCGGTCTGCCGATCAGGCCGGTGCTGTGGTCCGACCTCGTGACGGATCCGAGGCGCCCCCATTGGGCCCAGGCCATCGCCGCCTTGGCCGAGAGCAGTGGCGTGGCCGTCGACGACTACGCCGGCTACCTGCGCGCCATCCGGGCAAGGCGCGAGAGCTTCCTACGCCTGGGTGCCACCAGCGTCGACCACCATGCCGTCGCCGTCGGCGGTGAGCTGATGGACGACGCCATCGCCGCCAGCCTCTACCAGCGGCTGCTCGAGCGCAGCGCCAACGCCGACGACACCCAGCGCTTCGCGGCCCACATGGTGGGCCAGATGGCGCGTTTCAGCGCCGACGACGGCCTGGTCATGCAGTTGCACCTGCGCTCATGGCAAGACAGGGCCGGCCCCCGCCACCGGCTCTCCGACGATGCCGCGCTGCTGCCGCGTTCCTTGCAGCAGCTGCTCGACGACCTTGGCGATCACCCTGGCTTCCAACTGGTGGTCTACGACCTCGACGAGGGGGAGGCGGCCGGCCCCTTCCCCGTCTGGGCGGCCGAGACACCGGCGCTGTACCTAGGCGCCCCATGGCGGTCCGGCGACGGGCCGTCGGCCATCGAGCGCTACCTCGACTTGACGCTGGAGACGGCGTCGGTCGGCAAGCTGGCAGGGCTGATGGACCAGGCGCCAAGCCTGCCGTCCCTAGCCGCGCGCCACCAGCTCTGGCGCCGCTGCTGCTGCGACTGGCTGGCCGGGCGGGTGCTGCGCGGCCTGATCGACGAGGAAAGGGCGGCGGAACTGGCCGCCGATCTCGGCTACCGGCAGGCCAAGCGGATCTTCGAGCGCCCCTGATCCTCGGCCGCACCGATCCAGTGCCGCACCGATCCAGGGCCACCCTGGGCCTCAGCCCTCGCCCACCTTGGCCTCCTCGACCTCCAGCAGGCTCAGGAACAGGGCAGCGACCTCGGTGACACGGCGGACGTCATGGTCCCTCTGGCGCAGGTCGAGGTAGCGGAACTGCCCCGTCCACACCCGCGCCAAGGCCTCGGCATCGCGCGTCGCGACCGCCTCTGCCGCCAGCGGTCGCTTCAACATGTGCTCGTCGAATAGCGCTGACCACCATCCAGGCGAGGCAGCGCGGAAGGCGGCCCATGCCCGCCTCATGGCACGCGTATGCAGGTGGGCGCGCCGGACCCCGACCCAACTGCCCGCTCGTCCTCCTTGACCCGGAACGGCTCGTGCCCGCTCCGCTACCGCAGGGGCCTCGGTTCCTCGCCTCCAGATCGCCATGCGCTCGCCTCCTCCGTGTCGCTGGGCAGTGGTCTAGCCGCCGACCGTCCTGCGCAGCACACCGGAGTGTCGCTCCTCTGCGTCAGAAGAACCACAGGCAGGGGTGCTGGCCGCCCGCTCATCCATCGGTTCTGCCTATGGACACCGCGTGCCGTCGCCGACGGCTCAGATCCGCCGCAGCGCCTATGCTTCCTTCATGACCCTGGCCCAACTGCGCATGCTGCTTGGCGTCATCGAGCATGGCGGCTTCTCCAAGGCGGCGCTGGAGATGGACCTGTCGCAGGCCTCCGTCTCCGGCGCCATCCGCGACCTGGAGCGCGAGCTGGGTCTGCGGTTGCTCGAGCGTGGGCGTTTCGGCGCCTACCCCACCGCGGCGGGCGAGATGGTGGCCGAGGAGGCCCGCTGGATGCTGCGCTCCGAGCGCGCGATCCAGGAGTTCGCGCACGCCGAGCGCGGCGAAGTCAGCGGTGAGCTCAGCCTGGCGGTCTTCCACAGCGTGGGCAGCTACCTGGTGCCGCAGGTGATGCGCCACCTGGCCACCCGCTTCCCGGCTGTACGCGTCTCGCTCCTCGACGCCGAACCGCGTTCCGAGGCCATGTCCCCAAGGACCTTCGGGGACCACATGCTCGACCCGCTGCGCGACGGCAGGGCCGACGTCGCCTTCACCCAGTTCACCCTGCCCGACGAGAAGGTCGGCCAAGACGACATGCTTTGCTGGCAGCTGTTCGAGGAGGACTACGTGGCGGTGGTGTCCAAGCGGCTGCTGTCGGTCATGGGCGTGAGCCACTTCGAGCCTGGCCTGTTGCGGCGGGCCCCGCTGCTGGTCAACGGCGGCACCAGCTGCGGCCGCCACTTGCTCAGCCACTTGCAGCGGCAGATGGGTTCACTGTCATCGGTACAGATGGTGCACGACGACGTGGCCATGGTGCGCATGGCCGAGAACGGTCTCGGGATCGGGCTGCTGCCGCGACTGGCCGTCGGCCGGCCGACGGATGGCCTCGACCTGCACCCGCTCGAACCCCGCCTCACCCGCAGGGTGGCGGTGACGGTGCGCGCTGCCGACTTCAAGCGACCCACCGTGCGCGCCTTCCTCTGGGCCTTGTCAGCCTTCTTCCCCGAAGCGCGGCTGCCCGACCTGCAACGGCCAGATGACCGGATCGCCCAGCGCGCCGAAGCGATCTAGCCTAGCCATGGCGTCGGGGCCGCACCTCGGGCCGAGCTTCGTGCTATCATGAAGCTCTCATGGACATCACCTCACTGTTGATCCAGCTCGTCAGCGGTGCCGTCGGCGGGAACGTGGCCGGTGGTCTCCTCAAGAACCTCAACCTCGGGACCGTGGGGAACTCCATCCTCGGCATCCTGGGTGGTGGCCTCGGCGGCTACCTGCTCGAGATGCTCGGCTTCGGGGGCGCGGCCACCAGTGGTGGTCAGGACCTGGCCAGCATCCTCAGCAACGTCGCCAGCGGCGGCGTGGGCGGCGGCGTACTCATGGCCATCGTCGGTGCCATCCGCGGCGGCACAGCCAAGAGCTGAAGCGACAGCGACTTCGTTCACGTCCTTCGAGCGGCCGGCCCACCTAGGTGCCGGCCGCCTTCGTTGGGGCGCGGACGACGGTGCTAGGCTGGCATGGTGTCGAACGCATCCGCGCCCGTCGGGGTCTTCGACTCAGGCGTGGGCGGCCTCACGGTCCTGAGCGCCCTGGTGCGCGCCCTGCCCCACGAAGACTTCCTCTACCTGGGCGACACCGCCCGTCTCCCCTACGGCAGCAAGCCGGCCGACATGGTGCGGGGCTTCGCCACCGAGCTGGCGACCGAGCTGGTGGCCCGCGGCGTCAAGGCCGTGGTGGTGGCCTGCAACACGGCAGCGGCTGCCAGCCTTCCCGAGCTGGCGACCTCGGCCCCCGTGCCGATCTGGGGTGTGGTGGAACCAGGGGTCGGCGCCGCCTTGGCGGCCCATGCGGCTTCGGGGAACAGGGGCACGGTTGGCGTGCTCGGCACGAGCGGCACCATCCAGGCCGGTACATACCAACGCGCGCTGCGGGCCGCCGGTGTGCCGGTGTGGGACCGCGCCTGCCCGCTCTTCGTCCCCTTGGTCGAGGAAGGCGTGAGCCATGGCGAGATCGCCCGGCTGGTCGCCGAGCGCTACCTGCACGACCGCCCGGCCGACCTCTCCACCCTCATCCTCGGCTGCACCCACTACCCGGCCCTGAGCACCACCTTGGCCGAGTTGCTTGGACCCAAGGTGCGTCTGGTGGACTCGGCCGAGTCCACCGCGGCCGCGGTGGCGCAGGGTCTGGCAACGCATGGCCTGTTGCGGCCAGCCCGCGGCCGCGGGCTGGTGGAGCACCTGGTCACCGGCGACCTGGCCAGCTTCGTGAAGGTGGCGCGCATCCTGGGTGGACCCGAGGGGCCGGTCCTCCCCCTCTCCCATCCCCTGCCTGCCCGACCAGCCTGGCCGGTGGCCGAGGCGGCCGTGGCATGAGTGGTCAGCGATGAGCGACAAGACCAGCCCGAAGGTCCACTCGGCCGGCGCACCCCCACGCGAGGGCAGGGCGGCGCAGGCCCTGCGTGAGGTCAGCGTCACCATCGGCGTCAACCGCCATGCCGAGGGCTCGGCCCTGGTGCGCTGGGGCGACACCCAGGTCATCGCCACCCTGAGCGTGGAGTCCAAGCTGCCGCCCCACCTGCGCGGTCGCGCCGCCAAGGGCGGCTGGCTGAACGCCGAGTACGCCATGCTGCCGCGGGCCACGCATGAGCGCCTGCCGCGTGAGCGGTCCATCCTGCGGGGTCGGACCCAGGAGATCCAGCGCATGCTGGGGCGCGCCTTGCGCGCCACCGTCGACCTTTCGATGTTCCCCGGCAAGACCATGCAGGTCGACTGCGACGTCCTGCAAGCAGACGGCGGCACACGCTGCGCCGCCCTGCTCGCCGCCTACGCCGCCTTGCACCAGTACGCCGACGCCCAGGTCTTCGCCGGCAAGCTCAGCGAATGGCCACTGAGGCATGAGCTGGCGGCCGTCTCGGTGGGGATGGTGGCCGGTGAGATCCGACTGGACCTCGACTACCGTGAGGACGCTGCAGCCGAAGTGGACCTGGCCGTGGTGGGCACCGCCGACGGCCAGGTGGTGGAGGTCCATGGTGGCGGCGAAGGCGCCCCCCTCCCTGCCGAGACCTACGTGGCCATGGTCGCCTTCGGCCTGAGCGGCGTGGCCGATCTGCTGAGACAGGTGCGAGGAGGGTGGGCCAGATGACGGAGCACAGCCCCAAGTCCCGCGCCTCATGGGTGCTGGCCACCCACAACCATGGCAAGGTGCGCGAGTTCCAGGCTGCCCTGGGTGACACGATCCGCCTCGAGGCCGCCTCCCGCCTCGGCCTGCTCGGCTTCCCGCCGGAGACCGGCGAGAACTACGAGGAGAACGCCCTGATCAAGGCCGGCCATGCTGCCGCCACCCTCGGGCTTGTGGCCATGGCCGACGACAGCGGCCTGGAGGTGGAGGCGCTAGGTGGCGCTCCGGGCGTGTGGTCGGCGCGTTTCGGCGGACCAGGACTGGGTGACGGGGAGCGCATCGCCCATCTGTTGCAGCAGATGAAGCACGTGCCAAGGGAGGCTCGCCGGGCCAGCTTCAGGTCGGTGGTCATGGTGGCGGCCCCTTCCGGCGCCATCGCCAGCTTCGAGGGCGTATGCCACGGCACCATCCTCTTCGGGCCACGCGGCGACCTGGGCTTCGGCTACGACCCTGTTTTCCTCTCGGACGAGCTGGGCATGACCTTCGCAGAGGCCGACCTGGCGGAGAAGCAGCGTGTCAGCCACAGGGGCAAGGCCCTGGCCAAGCTGCGCGCCTGGCTGGCGACGAACCATGCAAGTCCTTTTCTCACGTAGAATGGATGCATGCTGGGAGCAGACGGTGCCCTGCGCGCCGAGGCCGTCGCCTGACCTCCTCGATCCGGGATCGTCCCGGGCGACGCTAGCCTGAGGCAGGCCGACGAGTCCCGCCTCGTTCCACACGACCCAGGAGGCCCCATGACCCCCGTTCTTCACCGATCGCGCACCATCATCGCCAGCGCCTTGCTGGCCGTCGCTCTCACCTTCGGCAGCGCCGTCCTTGCCCAGAGCACCCTGCCGCAAGCAGCGGAAGAGGCCCTGGTGGAAGGCGAGCTGCTCGTCACCGAAGCCTTGGCCACCTACCCTAGCCAGTACCCGGATCGACCGCTGTGGCAGGCGGCCTTCGAGGCCGGCCGACGTGCCGCCGGCCTGGCCCCCGACCGGCTGGAACCCGTGCACTTCCTGGCCAGGGCCTACACCCTGAGCCACTGGATCGGGCCGGCCTGGTCCACCTGGGAGGACTACCTCCGCCGCGGTGGTGTGCTGAACGCCGACGACCAGGACCTGGTCGCCAGCGTCGGCAAGGAGCTGGGCTACGGCGCCTACGAACGCGGCGACGTCGCCGGCGCCTTGCAGTACTACCTGCGCGTCACCGACCTCGTGCCGCAGGACGCCGAGGCCCACATCTGGGCCGGCCGCATCCTGGTCGAGAACGAACGGCCCGCCGAGTCCATCCCCTTCTGGGAGCAGGCCACCCGACTCGACCCTAGCGACGACCGCTCCGCCTACTTCCTCGACCTCGCCCGCGAGCAGTCCCGCTGGGGCAGCGCCCCGGTGAACGTCTTCCGTGAAGGCGTGAACCTCTACGAGGCCGGCCAGCCCACCGAGGCCTCCGAGCGCTTCGCCCGCGCCGTGCTGCTCAACCCCGACTACCCGACCGCATGGGCCTGGTTGGGCCGCGTGGCCTTCGAGGCAGGCAACTACGCCGACGCAGGCACCTACTACGCCAACGCCGTGCGTCTCGAGCCAGGCAACGAGACCTACCGCTACTTCCTGAACGAGGCAGGCAGGCTGGCCGGTGGCGCGCCAGTCGACGACGAGGACTGAAGCCCTAGCTCAGCCCTCATCCTTGGCGGACCGTGGCGATGGCCACGGTCCGCCTGTCTTTCTGCACGACTGACTTCGTATCAGAGCTGCACCGACACCCTGGCCGACTGGCCGAGCAGGTGCACGGTGTCGGAGAAGCGAACGACCTTGGCCTGGTAGCCCATGGCCACGGTGTGGGTGCGCGCGCCTTCCTTGAAGAACTTGACACCGCGTAGGAAGTCGCCGTCGGTGATGCCGGTGGCGCTGAAGACGATCTGCTGGCCCGGCGCCAGCTCGTGGGTGCGGTAGACCTTGTCGAGGCTGACGCCTACGGCATCGAGCCGCGCGCGCTCGGCGTCGTTGCGGGGCTTGAAGCGTCCTTGGATCTCGCCGCCAAGGCACTTCATGGCCGCCGCCGCCAGCACGCCCTCCGGCGCGCCGCCCACCCCCATGACGGCGTGCACGTTGGTGCCACGCATGGCCGCCGACAGGGCGGCGATGACGTCACCGTCGCCGATGAGCTTCACGCGCGCGCCGGTGGCCCGCACCTGGGCCAGCAGCTCGGCGTGGCGTGGGCGGTCGAGGATGACCACCGTCAGGTCCTCGATGGCGCGATCGAGGGCCTGCGCAAGGCTGGCCACGTTGGCGGCCACCGGCCAGTCGAGGCCCACCTTGCCGGCGGCAGGCGGCGGCACGATCAGCTTCTCCATGTAGGTGTCAGGCGCCTTGAAGAGGCCGCCCGGCTCCGACATGGCGATGACGGCCACCGAGTTGTTGACCATCCGGGCGGTGATGTCGGTGCCTTCCACCGGGTCGACGGCGATGTCGACCGGGATGGCGCCTTGGCCACCCAGACCGACGCGCTCGCCGATGTAGAGCATGGGCGCCTCGTCGCGCTCACCCTCGCCGATGACGATCTCGCCGTCGATCTCCAGCTCGTTGAGCACGAGCCGCATGGCGTCGGTGCCGGCCTGGTCGACCAGGTCGGGGTCGCCTTTGCCTGCCACACGGGCGGCCGCGATCGCCGCCTGCTCGGTCACGCGCACCGTGTCGAGGACCAGCGCGCGCTCCAGGTTCTGGGTACTGCCGGTGCCCCGTGCCGGCATCTTCGCTTGTGGTTCCTTGGACATGGGTCCATCCTGGCACGCAGGGACCGTCGCGGCGGGCGCAGTTGCCCTGTCTACCAACGCGCGGGGCCCGGATCGGGCCTGTTCAGGCCTCGTTGCTGCGCTCGGCGTGTCGGCGCCATAGCTCTTCGGTCACCTGCTGCAAGCCCAGCCCGCGCAGACGCAGCAGCACCGTGAGATGGAAGAGCAGGTCGGCCGCCTCGCCCACCAGCTCGTCGTCCTGCTGCTGCAAGGCGGCCACCACCGTCTCGCCGGCCTCCTCCACCACCTTCTGCGCCACGTAGCCGACCCCACGCTCGGCCAGTCTGGCCACGTAGGAGCCTTCCGGCAGCTCACGCAACCGTTGGTCCACCACCGTCTGCAGCAAGGCCATGACGCTGCCTGCGCTGCGCGGCGCCGCCGAGCCCACCACCCGGTAGAAGCAGCTCCGTTCCCCCGTGTGGCAGGCCGGACCGGCCGGATCGACCCGGTAGAGCAGGGCGTCGGCGTCGCAGTCGTACCTCAGCTCCCGCAGGCGCTGCACGTGGCCGGAGCTGGCACCCTTGTGCCACAGCTCGTTGCGCGAGCGGCTCCAGTAGTAGGCCTCCCCGCTCTCCACGGTGCGTCGCAGGGCCAGCTCGTTGGCGTAGGCCAGGGTCAGCACCTCGCCAGAGGCTGCGTCCTGGCAGATCACCGGCACCAGGCCGTCGGCGCCCCAGCGGATGGCGTCCAGCAGCTGCTGCAGGCTCGCGCCCTCGTTCGCGGTCGAAGGCGTGCTCATGGGTCCACCATCGCGTCGAGGGCGTGGCGCAGGTCGTCGATCAGGTCGTCGGGGTGCTCCAGCCCAACCGACACGCGCAGCAGGTCGTCCGGGGTGCTGCTGCCCGGTGGCTCCACCGAGGCGCGATGCTCGATCAGGCTCTCCACCGAGCCGAGGCTGGTGGCCCTGGTGAAGAGCTGCAGGCCGGACTTGAGTCGCATCGCCCCTTCCCTGCCCCCGCGCACCCGGAAGCTGAGCATGCCGCCGAAGGTGGCCATCTGCCGAGCCGCCACATCGTGTCCCGGATGGCCGGGCAGGCCAGGGTAGAGCACCTGCAGCACCGCCGGATGCCTGCTCAGGAAGCCAGCCACCGCTTCGGCGCCGCGTGCGTGGGCGGCCAGGCGCACGGCCAGGGTGCGCAGGCCGCGCAGGGTGAGGAAGCAGTCGAAGGGCGCCGCCACGCCGCCCTCCAGGCGCTGGACGTCACGGATGGCGGGCCATGGGTCGAAGCCTGGGTGGACGCTCGGCGCAGCCACCACCACGCCGCCAAGCACGTCGCTGTGGCCGGAGAGGTACTTGGTGGTGGAGTGCACCACCAGGTCGGCGCCAAGCGCGAAGCCCGGCTGCCAAGGCGGCGGCGTCCAGGTGGCGTCGAGGGCGACGACCAGGGGTTCTGCGCCCTCCGCCTCGGCACGGCGAGCCACCGCGACGAGGGCGGCGATGTCGCTGACCTTGAGCAGGGGGTTCGACGGCGTCTCGATCCACAGCAGCCGGGTGCGCGGCTGCAGCGCTGCGGCCACCAGCTCGGGTCGGCTCATGTCCACGGCGCTGAAGGCCAGGCCGGCCGGCCCAAGGACCTTCTCCAGCAGGCTGCGCAGGCCGTGGTACATGTCGTCGGGCACCAGCACGTGCGAGCCGGCAGGCAGGCTGCGGAACACCGCCGATGCGGCCATGGAACCTGAGGCGAAGGCGGCCGCCTCACGCCCGCCCTCCAGCAAGGCCAGCGCCTGCTCGAGGTCGTCGCGGGTGGGGTTGTGGCTGCGGCTGTAGACGAAGCCACGGCTGTAGCCCTGCTCCTCGTCACGCTCGAAGGTGGTGGCCAGGTGGATGGGCGGCACCACGGCGCCTGTGCGCTCGTCTGGGCTCAGGCCAAGATGCACGGCCAGGGTCTCGGGCCGGTAGGCCCGCTTGGGACGTTCAGGTCCAGCCATCTCAGTCTCCCCCTGCCGTCAGCCGCACCGGAACGCCTGCGGCAGCCAGGTAACGCTTCACCTCTGGCACCCGCAGCTCCATGCGGTGGAAGATGCCGGCTGCGAGAGCAGCATCGGCTTCGCCCTCCACCAGCACCGCACGCATGTGCTCGGCCGAGCCGGCACCGCCAGAGGCCACCAGCGGCAGGTCGACCGCCCTTGCCACCGCCCGGTTGGCCGCCAGGTCATAGCCGCTGCCCATGCCGTCGCCGTCGATGCTGTTGAGCACGATCTCGCCGGCGCCGAGTCGCTGGCCCTGCTCCGCCCAGGCCAACAGGTCCATGCCGGTGTCGCGCCTGCCGCCGGCCACGAACACGCCCCAGCCGCCGTCAGGACGCCGCTTGGCGTCGATGGACAGCACCACCGCCTGCGCGCCGTAGTGCTCAGATGCCGCGCGCAGCAGGTCGGGATCGGCCACCGCGCCCGAGTTGATCGACACCTTGTCGGCACCGGCCTCGAACAGCGCCTTGACGTCCTGCAACGTGCGCACCCCGCCGCCAACGGTCAGCGGCATGAAGCAGCGCTCGGCCACCTGCTCGATCAAGGACAGCATGGTGCTGCGGCCGTGGGCGGTGGCGGTGATGTCGTAGAACACCAGCTCGTCCGCGCCCTCGGTGTCGTAGTACAGCGCCAACTCCACCGGATCGCCGACGTCGCTCAACTCACCGGCCTCGGCCTTGCCGAACTGCATGCCGCGGGTGACGCGGCCATCGTGGACGTCGAGACAGGGGACGATGCGCTTGGCCAACACGCCCGCCATGGTAACGGCTGCAGCCTTCGTCAGCGCGACAGCAACGACAGCATCTCGACGTGGTGGGTGTGCGGCTGGAAGTCGTACGGCTGCCAGCGCTGCAGCCGGAAGCCGCCTGCTTGCAGGTCGGCCACGTCCCGCGCCCAGGTGGCCGGGTCGCAACTGACGTAGATGACATGGCGCACCTGGCTCTGCGCGATGACCTTCCTGGTGGCGGAAGCCAGACCGGCACGAGGCGGATCGACGCTGAGCAGGTCGACATCGTCGGGGAGGCTGAGATGCTTGGCATCTAGCCGGATGTGCTCGATGTTGCCAAGGCCGGCCCGCTGGGCGTCGGCCCGGCCGCGGTCCACCGCGCCGTGGTCGATCTCCGCTGCCGTGACCAGCTCGCTCGTCGCGGCCAGGTGCATGCCGATGACCCCGCTGCCGGCGTAGAGGTCGAGGGCATGGCGCGCAGGCGGCGCCCAGCTGCTCAGCTCGCTGAAGAGCTCGCTGGCAGCTGCCGGGTTGGGCTGCGCGAAGGAGGTGGCAGTGAGGCCAAGCTCGAAGCGACCGTAGCGCTGGCGCAGGCCACGAGCCCCGGCCAAGCGCTGCGTCCCGCTGCGGAAGCGGCCCCGCGGATCGTATGCGGCCATGGCCACACCGTGCACGCCTGCGGCCACCAGCTCGTGGGCGGCGTCCTGCAGAGCCTTGGCCGGTGACTCGCTGATCAGCGCGAGCAGCGCCTCGCCGTCGTCGTTGCCGCGCATGGCCACCTCGACCACCCCTTCGGGCAGGCTGACGGTGCGTACCGCCTGCCAGGCGGCCTGCAAGGCGGCGTTGGCCGTTGGGTCCTCCTCCAGCCACATGGGTTGGTGGCCGCCTCGTCGGCGGTAGCCGAGGCGTGTGGGATGGATGGCAGGCTGGGCAGCTTCGCTGCCGACGACGGGCTGGACGGCGTTCCGGTAGCCCCAGGTCTGGGGGGAAGGCCGCAGCGGCGGCAGCTCGCCTGGGCCTGTCACCCCCGATCTCCGGGCGGCGTCGAGCACGACCTCGTGCTTCCAGGCCAGCTGTGCGGCCAGGGTCAGGTGCCCCAGGTCGAGGCCCGGGTGGTCGGGGGCATCGACCCGATCAGGGCTGGGCTCCAGCACCTGCTCCACCTCGCCGAAGTGGACACCCTTGCGGCGCTCGACCCGAGCCAGCACCAGCTCGCCCGGGATGGCCCCGCTGAGGAGCACGAGCGGACCGCCACCCGCGCTGGCCTCGGCCACCGCCAAGCCGCCGTGGACGGGTCTGAGTACGCGCAGTTCGATGTTGTCGGAGGGGTCCATGGGCCTGGCAGCCTACCGCGAGCCGGGTTGGGACTTCCGGCATCCGGCCCTCATCGGACTCGGTGCTAAAGTGCTGCCATGAAGCGCACGCTGCAAGAGATCGTCGAACTGGTCGTCTTCGGGCTGATCGCCCTGTTGTTGGGTACGGGCCTGCTGTGGCTGTTGGGCGCCTTGTTCGGTGTGGTCGGCACGGTCCTCGCCTGGCTCGCCGGCCTGCTGTGGGCCATCCTGCGCTTCGTCGTGCCGGTGGCCCTCGTGGCGGGCGGGGTGGTGCTCCTCGTGCGGCTGGCGCAGGGACGTTCGGACAGCCCGCAGGTCCGTGCCCCGGCAGCGCCGCCGGCCGACACCATGGGGGACCGGATGACCGCTGACGTGACCGAAGCCGTCGACACGGCAGCCGACGCGGTCGACCGTTCGGTCGATGCGGCTTCCCGGGCCGTCGACGAGTCGGTCGATGCCGTGTCCGACGCCGTTGACCAGGCCGTCGATGGCATCTCCGACGCCGTCGACCAGGCTGTGAGCGACATCGATCTCTCCGACGCCATCGACGACGCCTTGCACACCGACACCGACGACGAGGCCAGGAGCTGAACCCGGCGACCACGCGGGCTGCGGTAACATCCGGCGACATGACGACGCCAAGTGGTCCATCACCTTGGGCCCAGCCAGGGGCCGAGCATGGCGCTGACCGACCAAGGCGCCGACGCGCCTACACCTTGGCGGTCGCCTGGCTGTTGCTGGCCGTCAGCCTGAGCGCCTGCTTGCAGCGCGGCGACGCCATGCCACCCACCGTCAGCATCCGCGAACCGCGCAGCGGCGCCACCAGCGCCACCGCCAACCTGCGCATCATCGGCTACGCCTTCGACGACGAGGGGATCCGCGCCCTGCGGCTCAACGGCGTCGACCAACTGGCCACACCCGGCTACGCCTCCGAGCGGGGCAAGCGGCTGGTGGAGTTCGCCTTCACCATCGACGCCCTGACCGACGGCGACGTCACCGTCATGATCGAGGCAGAGGACATGCGTGGCCGGGTGACCACCTACCCCTACCGCCTGCTCCTCGACAGCACCCCGCCCACCCTCGAACTCAGCGCCGTCACGCCCCTGGCGGGCGGCCGTGTGCGGGTCGAAGGCGTGGTGCGCGACAACTCCTTGGTGACGGCCGTGCTCATCAACGGCGTACCCCTTGCCTTCAGCCCGGCTCCGGAGCACACCTTCCGGGTCGAGGTCGCCCAGTTGCAGGGCGGCGGGGTCGAAGTGGTCGTGGAAGACGCGGCCGGCAACGTCACCCAGAGGACCTCACCGTGACCACCACCGCCAACCCAGCTTCCGTTCAGCAGCCGGCCCAACGGCCTGAGCCGCTTCCCGTTCGCAGCGCCGACCTGTTCCATGGCCTCGCCTACGACCGGGTGCTCGGCTTGGAGCGCGCGCACGGCAACCGCGACCTCATGGACCTGCTCGAGATCCTCGGCGTGGCCGGCCCCTTCCGGCCCACCTCGCCATGGGAGCTGGAGGACCAGGAGGGGAAGCACCTGATCCACGCAGGCGGCTACGCGGCCGTGCCCTTCGGTGAGTTCTACCCACCCCTGCGCGACACGGTGACCCGCTACCTGAACGAGGCCAGCCATCTGGGCCTGCCGCAGCAGTCGCTCTCGGCATGGCGGGCGGCGCTGGAAGCCAACCTCATCGCCTTGCTGCGCTCTCAGGCGCCCAGCCACGAGGGCAGCAGGGTGTTCTTCTCCAACTCGGGTGCCGAGGCCATCGAGGCCGCGGTCAAGTTCGCCCGCGCCTACCGGCCAGGTGGCGGCGCCATCGTCAACTTCCGACGCGGCTACCACGGCAAGACCGCCATGGCCCTCGCGCTCACCCCCAACGAGGAGTACCAGGCGCCCTTCCGGCCCCTGCCCGGTCCGGTGCACACCGTGCCGTACGGCGACCTGCAGGCCTTCGAGGACCTGCTGAAGGTCGTCGGGCCCGACCACGTCACCGCCGTCATCGTGGAACCCATCCAGGGCGAGGGCGGGGTCATCATCCCGCCACCCGGCTTCCTCGCCGGCCTGGGTGAACGTTGTCGTCGACACGGCATCCCGATCATCGCCGACGAGATCCAGACGGGCCTCGGCCGCACCGGGCACTGGTTCGCCAGCCTGGCGGACGGGCTCGATCCCGACATCATCACCCTGGCCAAGCCCTTGGGCGGCGGTCTTGTGCCCATCGGCGCCACCATCGCCCGCGACCCCATCTACAAGGCGATGCTGCCAGGCACCGAGAGCAAACGGCACTCCAACACCTTCGGCGGCGGCACCTTGGCCATGGTGGTGGGGCTGCGCTCGCTTGAGATCATCCATGAAGAGGGCCTGGTGGAGAAGTCCCGTCGCGACGGCGAGATCGGCCTGGCCCGCCTGAAGAAGATCCAGCAGGACTGGCCGGCCTTCTTGCAGGAGGTGCGCGGCGCCGGCATGCTCTTCGCCTTGCAGGTGCAGCCGGTGGCGCCCTCCAAGGGGCTGCCCATCGACCCGGAGCTGGTGCACCTGCTCGGCGCCGCCCTGGCGCTGCGCTCCTTGCATCTGCACGGCGTGCACGGCTGCTATTCGCTGAACGCCCAACGCGTGGTGCGCCTCAGCCCTGCGCTCAACCTGCCTGAGGCCCTGCGCGACCAGCTCTTCGACCGGGTCGAGGCAACGGCCGCCGACCACAAGCAGTCATGGAAGCTGCTGGGGACCCTCAACCCAGCTCGTTGGGTGCGTCTGGCCCGCCTGGCTCTCTGAAGCGGCTGCGCTAGGAGCATCGACCTGCTGCCAGCCGAGGACCCAGCCGATCCCAAGGCCGCCTTCCTCGCCGGCGTGCGCGGCATCATGCCGCTGTGGCTCGGCATGGTGCCCTTCGCCCTCGCCTACGCCGTCACCGCTCGCGCGGCCGGGCTCTCCGTCTTCCATACCCAGCTGATGAGCCTGTGGGTCTTCGCCGGCGGGGCCCAGTTCAGCGCCGCTGGCCTCATCGCCGCCGGTGCCGGCTCGTGGACACTGGTGCTGACCACCTTCCTGATCAACGTCCGTCACCTGCTCTACGGCATGAACCTGTCCGCCCATACCCCTGTCGTCGGCTGGCGTCGCTGGCTGGCGGCCTTCCTGCTCACCGACGAGGCCTTCGGCCTGCAGGTGGCCTACGGACGCGGACGGCTCGGCTTCTTCATGGGCGCCGCCGTCTCGCTCTACATCGGCTGGAACCTGGCCACCCTGGCCGGCTCGCTGCTGGCGGGCCTGGTGCCCGACCCCGAGGCCATCGGCCTCGATCTCATCTTCCCGCTTGCCTTCCTGGTGCTGTTGCTGCCGCTGCTGCGTGGGCGTCGCGCCTTCGCCGTCGCCGCCGTGGCTGGCCTCACGGGCTGGCTGCTCGGTCGCTGGCTGAACATCGGTGTGGCGATCCTGATGGCCTCGGTGCTCGGCGCCTTGGTGGGCGCGGCTTGGGGCGACGACGAGGATGAGCGAGCCGACT
>CAYXJZ010000070.1:0-18624 GCA_964465355.1 uncultured bacterium
CCGGAAGAGGTAGTCGCTGAAGGTGGTGGCCGCCCGCCAATCGTCCGGCTGGACGACCGATTCCTCGATGGCGCGCTGCAAGTGCTCGGCGTAGTAGAGGCCGAGCGCTCGCAAGTAGGCGGCGGAGGCCTCCCTCGCCTCCTCGTCCAAGTTGGCGCGGTCCAGCCAGGTCGAGCGGCTGAGGACGCGCCACCAGCGCTCACGCCCGGTCCCCAGCTCCGCAGCTTCGACGATCAGGCCTTGGTCGGCGAGTTGGCGCAGGTGGTAGGAGGTGGCGCCGGAGTTGAGGCCCAGCTTGGCAGCCAGCGTGGTCGAGGTCTGTGGGCCGTCGGTGCGAAGGATGCCGAGGATGCGGATCCGTGAAGGGTGGGCCACCGCCCGCATCGACCGGGCATCGAGGATGAGGTCATGCTCGGGATCGGGGGCGCTGGTCCAGTCATGCTTGGCAGTCATAGATGCCAAGATACATTTGCAAAGAGTTCTTTGCAAGTGGGTATGACCTGTGGCCGACGCTCTCCCCCGAGGCGGTCCAGTCCTGCGCCGCGCTCAGGTCAAGGGCGGCGGCTGCCAGCGGCCCTGGGCGGCTTCCACCACCGCCGCCACCCGCAACACGGTCGCCTCGTCGAAGTGCTTGGCGGCCACCTGCAGACCGAGCGGCATGCCACTCTCACCGAAGCCACAAGGCAGGGACACCGCCGGCAGACCCACCAGGCTGTACAGACGCGTCTGCGGACCACCTGCCTTGACCGGGGCGATGAGCGCCTGGATGGCCGCCTCCACGTGCCCCCCAGCGCGCTGGTGCGCATCACGGCGTCCCTCGGTCCCGCCGCCCGCATCCATGGGCGCCAGCCGCGGCGCCACGTCGGCGGTGGGACCCACCAACACGTCCACCCCCTCCATCGCCGCCATCACCTCACGCGCGATCTTCATGCGCATGCGCTCCGCCTGGCTGCGCAGGCCGGCGGGCAGCAGGGCGCCGCTGAGGAAGCCGGCACGGGTGTTGCTGTCGTAGTCCAGGTAGCGCGTGCGCAGCCACTTGCGGTGGTAACCGGCGGCCTCGCTGTGGATCAGCGCGGTGGACACCACCCGCGTCTCGTCCGTGACCGGCAGGCTGATCCGGTGGAGGGTGGCGCCCTCGGCTTCCAGCAGCGCCAGCATCCGCTGCGTGGCTTCGTGCGCCGCCTCGCTCATGACGCCAGGCGCCATGACCTCCTCGATCACCCCCACCCGCAGGCCGTGCAGTCCCCCTGCCAGCGCGGCGGTGTAGTCAGGCACCGGCAAGCCGCTGGCGGTGGGATCGGCCGGGTCGGCGCCGGCGATCACCTGCAGCAGCAGGGCAGCGTCGGCCACGCTGCGGGCCAGCGGCCCCACGCAGTCCATGGCGTAGGCCAGTGGGATGACGCCGTCACGGCTGACCCGTGACCAGGTCGGTTTGAGGCCCACCACGCCGTTGTAGGCGGCGGGCACGCGGATGGAGCCGCCTGTGTCGCCGCCCAACGAGGCGCTGCACAGCCCGGCGGCCACCGCCGTGGCCGAGCCGCTGGAGGAGCCGCCGGGCTGGCGGCCGTGGTCCCATGGGTTGAGCGGGGTGCCGTGGGGATAGACACGGGTGGGCCCGGAGTGGAACTCCATGGTGTTGAGGGTGCCGAGCACGATGGCGCCGGCCGCTCGCAGCCGCGCCACCACGGTGGCGTCGCGATCGGCGATGTGCTCGGCCAGCACCCGTGAACCACCGGTCACCAGCGTGCCCTCGATCAGCATCTGGTCCTTGAAGGCGATGGGGATGCCGTGCAGCAGCGAGCGGAAGTGGCCTCTGCCCATCTCGGCCGTGGCCTCGGCTGCCGCCGCCCTAGCCTGGTCGGCGGTCACGGTGATGAAGGCGTTCAACACGCCATCCCAGCGCTCGATGCGGCGCAGGTAGATCTCCACCAGCTCGCTCGGGGTCAGCTCGCCCGAGCGGAACATCCTTGCCTGCTCGGTGATGGGCAGGTAGGCGACGTCATCGTCGGAGGCGCGCGCGTCGGCGGGGGTGGGCGCAACGGCCGGTGCAGCGGCCGACGTCGCAGGCGCCCTCGTCCCCATCGCGGCCAGGGTGGCAGGCGGGGCGGCCACGCCCAAGGTCACGTCAGGCCAAGGCTCCTGGTCGAAGGGCGCTTGATCGTCCAGGGCCACCAGGGCATGGCAGGTGGCGTTGAGGCGGGCGGTGATCTCCAGCAGATCGTCTTCCGGCACCGTGTAGCCCTGCATGGCGAGCATCTCGGCCACGGTCTGCTGAGAGAAGCTTGGGTCGGGCTGGTCTGGGCGCTCCATACTGCCTCCTGGCATCAGGGACGGAATGTATGAACGCTACAACACAGATCCGGCCAGCCTGTGGGCCCGCTCGTGGACCTGCAGGGTCATGACACGCAGGGCCTCCGGCCCCACCACCTCGACCGGGAAGGGGAAGCGAAGCAAGTGGAAGACGATCCGGTCCAGCTCGTCGGCATGGGCCCGCACGGTGAGCAGCACGCCTTGGTCGGCCGGCTCCAGCACCACGGCGGTGGGTGGCACCATGCGGCTGGCCGTCTCGATGTCGGTGTACAGCCGGGCGCGGCAGAGCACCTCGCCATGGCCAGGCGCCATGGCGATGGAGGCGGCCACCGCCTGGTAGGCGTCGAAGCCGGCCGGCCGGAGGAAGGCCTGCTCCGTGATCCGCAGCTCGGTGATGCGGTCCAGCCGGAAGGTGCGTCGGTCGTCGCGCAGGTGGCAGTGGCCGACCATGTACCAGGGACCGATCTGCGCCAGGCCGTATGGGTCCACCCGCCGTCTGCTCGGGCCGCGCTCCGTGCGGTAGCCGATCTCCACCTGCCTGCGCTGGTGGATGGCCTCGGCCAGGTCCATCACCCGCTGGCTCGGGGTGGGCACCGGCGCCGCCGAAGGGTCGGGGGCGCCGGGCGACAGGGCATCTTGCAGCGCCTGCACCCGCGCCCGTGTGCCGGGCGAAAGCACCGTCTCCAAGCGCTCGAGCGAGCGTGCGGCCGCCCGTTCGAGGGTGCTGTCGCTGCGGTGGGCCACCTGCCGCAGGCCGACCACCAAGGCCAGCAGCTCGTCGTCGGTGAAGCGCAGTGCTGGCAACAGCGCGCCGGGCGGCAGGCTGACCCCACCGTTCCTGCCCGGCCTGACCTCGACAGGCAGGTCCAGGTCCTGCAGGCGCTGCAGGTCGCGGCGGATGGTGCGTTCGCTGACCCCGAGTCGCTCGGCCAGGTCGGCCGTGGTGCGGCGCCCGCGGCCTTGCAGGACGTCGACCAGGTCGAAGAGTCGCTGGGCCAGGTTGGGCATGGACTCAGCCTAGCGCTGAAGCGGACAGCTATTGACCAGGTCTTGCCTAGACTGATGGGGGAAGGAGGGGCATGTGACCGAGACCGAACCCACGTCCTCCGAGGCGGAGGACCAGGCAGAGCGCGCCCTACTCAGACACTGCCTCGCCACCCTGGCCTACCGCACGGGCAAGCCGCTGCGCGACACCCCGGAGGGTTTCGACAGCTTCCAAGCGCCGAACCGCGTCCGCACCCCGCTCGGCATCGTCGCCCACATGGCCGATCTCGTCGAGTGGGGTCACCGGATGGCTGCGCGCGGTGCGGAAAGGGGCCGCAGCCAGAAACGCGGTGGCTGGGACCAAGAGGTCGCGCGCTTCTACCGGGCGTTGCAGGCCTTCGATGCGTTCCTGGCCGGTGACCGACCACTGCAGCGCAGCGCCAAGCACCTCTTCCAGGGGCCCATCGCCGACGCCCTCAGCCACTGCGGGCAACTCAACCTGCTCAGACGGCTGGCGGGTGCACCAAGCAAGGGCGAGAACTACTACCTGGCCGACATCGAGACGGGCCGGGTGGGCCCCGATCAGGCAGCGCCGCGGCTGGAGTTCTAGCCGCCGGCCAGCGCCCGTCCGCCTCAGCACAGCCGCCAGACGACCATGCCGCCGGCCTACAGTGGAGGCGTGAAGGACCTGCTGGAGGCCAGCTTCCGCCATGCCCTGCAGGTCTGCAGTCCCGACCGGCTGCTGCATCGGCGGCTACCCGACGAACGGCCTGCTCTGATCCTGGCGGTGGGCAAGGCGGCGCACCCCATGGCCATGGCGGCTTGCGCCGCCTACCCCGGCGTGCCGTGGATGGCGACCCCACCGAGAGCGGCGCTAGGCGCCCTGGCGTCCGCCGGAGAGGCGTGGCCAGCCGCCGAGGGCGATGGCCAGGTCTGGCCCGGCTCGCACCCCTTGCCCGACGAAGGCAGCGTGCGGGCCGCCGAGGAGGCGCTGCGGCGAGCGGCTGAGCTGGGGCCAGACGACCTGCTGCTCGTGCTGGTCTCCGGTGGCGGCAGCGCCCTGTGGTGCGCGCCCTGGGGCATCGACCTCGCAGGCAAACGAGCCCTGACCGAGGGGTTGCTTCGCGCTGGAGCCGACATCCATGAGCTCAACGCGGTGCGCAAGCACCTCTCGCGCATCAAGGGCGGTCGCCTGGCGGTCACCACCGTCGCCCGCGTGCATGCCCTGCTGCTTTCTGACGTGCCTGGCGACGATCCGAGCGTCATCGCCTCGGGGCCGACGGTGGCTGACCCCAGCACGTTCGAGGACGCCTTGGCGGTGCTGGATCGCTACGGCGTGGGTGGCGAGGCGGTGCGGGCGCACCTGCGGGCGGGGGTGGCCGGTGAGCTGCCCGAGAGCCCGGAACACCTGCCGGATGACCGTGTGAGGACCGAGGTGATCGGCAGCAACGCCACGCTGCTGCAGGCCATGGCCGGCTTCTGGGAGGCGCGCGGCTGGGCGGTGCATCTGCTGGGCGACCACTTCACCGGCGAAGCCAAGGAATTGGCGCTCCACCACGCACGGGTCGTGCGCCAGGCCAGGCAGCAGTCGGAGCAGCGTCCTCTTGCACTGCTCTCCGGCGGGGAGGCCACCGTGACGGTGCGCGGCCACGGACGCGGCGGCCGCAACCTGGAGTTCGCGCTGGCCCTGCTGCAGGAGCTGGGCGAGGAGACGCCATGGGGCCTGTCGGCCGGCTCCGATGGCCTGGACGGCAACAGCGGGGCGGCCGGTGCCTTCCTGACGCCCGACGCCGCTGCCCGCGCCGCCACGCTCGGCCTCTGGCCAGCGGCCTACCTGGCGGAGAACGACGCCGCCAGCTTCTTTGGCGCCACGGGCGACCTGCTGGTCACCGGACCCACCCAACACAACCTGAACGACTGCCGGGTGCTGCTGCTGCCTTGACAGCCCTGCTCGCCCGCCGCACAGTGGTCCGGTGAGCACCGAACCTCCCGCCTTCCCCGCATCTTGGCCCACACCTGGCCGCGTCACACGGCATGGCCGCTACCTGCGACTCGAACCCCTCGATCCATCACGCCACGGCGACCAGCTCTTCGAAGCCTCGATGGCCGCTGGCGCAGAGGAGCGCTTCCGTTACCTGCCGCCTGGCCCGCAGGACCGCGAGGCCTTCGGGCAGTGGCTCGATCACGCCGCGGCCGCCGTTGACCCCCTCTTCTTCGCCACCGTCGACGCCGCCAGCGGCCGCTGTGAGGGCAGGCAGGCGCTGATGCGCATCACCCCGGAGCACGGCGTCATCGAGCTCGGCCATATCCTCTGGGGACCACGCATGGCGCGGACGCGGCTGGCCACCGAGGCCTTCTACCTGGCCGCCAGCTACGCCTTCGACGAGCTTGGCTACCGGCGGCTGGAGTGGAAGTGCCACGCCCACAACGAGCCATCGCGCCGCGCCGCCGAGCGCTTCGGCTTCACGTATGAGGGCACCTTCAGGCAGCACGTCATCTTCAACGGACGCAACCGCGACACCGCATGGTTCGCCATCCTGGACGGTGAGTGGCCGGCACTGCGGGAAGCATTCGAGGCCTGGCTGGCGCCAGGGAACTTCGGCGAGGCGGGCGAGCAACGGCAGCGGCTACGAGCCTTCCTCGGGCGCTGAGGTCGACGCCGCGGCTACGGATGTCCTTCATCGCTGGGGCAGCATCGCATCAGGCGTGATAGCATCCGCAGCACGAGTACCGCGCCGCGGCGCGTCGTTGATCCAGTCGATCGTCTGAGGCGGCGTGGTCTCCGTTCTGCAATTACGGAGGCAAGACGTGAAGAAGACCCTCGTTTCCAGTCTAGTCGTCCTCTTGTTGGGTGGCCTGACCTTCGCCCAGACCCTGATCGTCGGGCAGAGCGGCCTGCCGGTCACCCTCGACACCGGTCAGGACGGCAACTCCCTCACCGCGGCCATCCAGGTGGTCGAGCGGCTCGTCGACTTCGCCCAGAGCACCGCCAACGTGGTGCCGCTGCTGGCCACCTCTTGGGAGGCCAACGACGACGCCACCGTGTGGACCTTCCACCTTCGCCAAGGCGTGAGCTTCCATGACGGGACCCCCTTCGACGCGGCGGCCGTCAAGTTCAACTTCGATCGCTGGAACCACCTCGACCATCCATATAACTTCGTCGATCAAGGACGTACCTTCACTTCGTACACCTACGTATTCGGCGCCTACCACGGGCAGGACGGCTACCTCATCGAGTCGGTCGAGGTGGTCGACCCCTCCACCGTTCGTTTCCACCTGACCAGCTCATTGGGCTACTTCCCGCAGCAGCTCGGCTCCTCCTACTTCGGCCTGCACAGCCCGACCGCCGTGGCCGCGGGCGGCATCGAGTACGGCTCGCCCAGCGTCGGCATCGTCGGCACCGGCCCCTTCAGCTTCAACGAGTGGATCGACGGCGACCGCGTCGTCCTCGACCGCTTCGACGGCTACTGGGGCGAGACCGCCAAGGTGCAGCAGGTGGTGTTCCGCGGCATCGAGTCCCCCACCACCCGCCTGGCCGAGCTGGAAGCAGGCAGCATCGACATCGCCCTCAACCTCTCGCCCGAGAGCTACGCCGTGGTCGCTGGCAGCTCCGCCTTCCGGCCCGTGAGCGCCGAGTCCGACCTGGTCATCGGCTACCTCGGCATGCACCAGGGGAACACGCCCTTCGACGACCTGCGGGTGCGCCAGGCCTTCGCCTACGCCATCGACAAGGACGCCATCATCGAGGCCTTCTACGGCGACCTCGGCCGCGTGGCCAACGAGTTCATCCCGCCAGGCCTGCCCGGCCGCAACGACAACGAGCCGTACGGCTACGATCCTGAACGCGCCCGTGCGCTGTTGGCCGAGGCCGGCTACCCCAACGGCTTCGACACCGAGTTCTGGTACATGCCCGTGTCGCGCCCCTACTACCCCGCGCCGCGGGACATCGCCGAGGCCGCGGCCAGCTACCTCGCCGACGTCGGCATCCGCGCGGAGCTGAAGACCGAGGACTGGGGCATCTACCTCGAGAACTACCTGGATGGTGCGTACCCCATCTACATGCTCGGCTGGAGCGCGGACTTCGCCGACCCTGACAACTTCATCTCCTCCTTCTTCAACGCCGCCAACGCGCCTGGCTTCGGTTACGTCAACGCCGAGCTGTTCACGCTGATCGGCGAGGCGCAGAGCGCTGGCACCCTGACCGAGCGCACGCTGCTCTACCAGCAGATCGGTGGCATCCTCCACGACGACCTGCCTGCCCTGCCGCTGGTCAACCCACGCACCCTGAACGGTGTGCGCAACAACATCGACGGCTTCTACCCCAACCCGCTCGGCAGCACGGTGCCGCTGAACACGGTCACCAAGAACTGAGCAGATGACCTCGCACGACGGGCTGGCTCGGCCGGGTTCCCGGCTGGGCCAGCCCAGCTACGTTCATGGCAGGCTGTGGGGGTGGTGAGGCCTTGATCGGCTACGCAGCTCGCAGGATCCTCGGACTGATCCCGGTGCTCTTCGGCGTCAGCCTGCTGGTGTTCGCCATCCCCCGCCTCATCCCCGGCGACGCCGCCACCATCATGCTGGGCGAGCGTTCCTCCGAGGCCAACCGCGCACGCCTGCGCGAGGACCTTGGCCTCAACCGCCCCATGTTCCTCAACTTCCCCGGCCTGGCTGAGCGAGGCCCGTCCGGCCTGTTCGACAGCCAGTACGTCGACTTCGTGAGCCGACTGCTGCGCGGCGACTTCGGGCGCTCGATCTTCACCTTCATCCCCGTGCGCGACGGCCTGATGCAGCGCTTCCCCGCCACCTTCGAGCTGGCGCTGACCGCCATGCTGCTGGCCATCGTGGTGGGCGTGCCCGCCGGCTACCTCGCCGCCCTGCGACGAGGGACCTGGGTGGACACGGGCATCATGTTCGGCGCCTTGGCCGGCGTCTCCTTCCCGGTGTTCTGGCTGGCGATCATCCTCATCTATCTCTTCGCCGTCTTCCTGGGCTGGCTGCCATCGTCCGGTCGCATCGACGTCAGCCAGGCCATCCTGCCTGGCACCGGGCTCTACGTGCTGGACGGGCTGCTCCAACGCCGCCCCGAGTTCAGCTGGGACGCCATCCGGCATCTGGTGCTGCCCAGCCTGGCGGTCGGCACCATCCCCCTGGCCATCGTGGTGCGCATGACACGTTCTGCCATGCTCGAGGTGCTCGGCCAGGACTACGTCCGCACCGCTCGCGCCAAGGGCCTGGCCAGGCAGGTGGTGAACCGCAAGCACGCCCTGCGCAACGCCCTGCTGCCCGTCATCACCGTGCTCGGCCTCTCCTTCGGCACGCTGCTGTCCGGCGCCATCCTCACCGAGACCGTCTTCTCCTGGCCTGGCATCGGCCGCTGGATCTACCAGGCCATCTCTTCGCGCGACTACCCCGTCATCCAGGGGGGCGTCATGTTCGTGGCCTTCGTCTTCGTGGTCGTCAACCTGCTGGTCGATCTCTCCTACTCGCTCATCGACCCGAGGATCAGCTACGCATGAGCAGCACATCTGAGCCACGCAGCCGTGGCGCCACCGCCGCCCACTCCCTCGCCGCCGACGCGCTGCGCCGGATGCTCCGCAACCCCACCGGCCTGCTCGGCTTCGGCATCATCCTGCTGTTCGTGCTGGCCGCCGTCTTCGCGCCATGGCTGCGACCGGGTGACCCGCTGCGCAGCAACCTGCGCAGCAGGCAGATCCCGCCCACCATCTTCATGAGCACAGAGCAGCTAGACGCCCGCGGCCTTGCTCGCACCACCCATCCCTTCGGCACCGACGTGCAGGGACGCGACCTGCTGCAACGCGTGCTCTACGGCGGCCGCATCAGCCTGCGGGTGGGTTTGGCCGCCGTGGTGGTGGCCATGGTCATCGGCACCGCGCTCGGCCTGGTGGCCGGTTACTTCGGCGGGCGTGTCGACATGCTGATCGTATGGCTGGTCGACATCCTGCTCGCCTTCCCCGGCATCCTGCTGGCCATCGCCATCGTGGCGGTGCTCGGCCCCAGCCTCACCAACTCCCTCATCGCCATCAGCATCACGCAGATCCCGCTCTACATCCGCATCGTCCGCTCGGTGGTGCTCAGCCTGCGCGAGTCCGAGTACGTCCAGGCCGCCAAGGCCCTCGGCGCCAAGCCGGCCAGGGTCATCCTCGGCCACCTGCTGCCCAACAGTCTCTCCCCCCTGCTGGTGCAGATCACCCTGTCCATCGGCACCGCCATCCTCGACATCGCCGCGCTGGGCTTCCTCGGCCTCGGCGCCCAACCGCCTGCCGCGGAATGGGGCTCGATGATCAACGACGGCTTCGGTCGCTTCCGTGAGGCGCCGTGGCTGTCGATCTTCCCCGGCCTTGGCATCTTCTTCTCGGTGGTGGGCTTCAACCTTTTGGGCGACGCGGCGCGGGATGCGCTGGATCCGCGGTTGGACGAGGGCGGGCGTGGCTAGTTCCGTCGCTCTAGCCTACGCGCCGCATTGTGTGATATACATATAGCATATCAATGGAGGGCGCTATGCGAGCCTTGATCGACATGAACGATGCCCAGGTCGAAGCCCTCGACACCATCGCCAAACGGGTGGGCCAATCCCGCGCCGCCCTGATCCGGGCGGCGATCGACGACTATCTCGACCGCCATCACCGCGAACAAGTCGAGGACGGCTTCGGCCTGTGGGGCGAACGCAAGGTCGATGGCCTGACCTATCAGGAGAAGGTGCGTAGCGAGTGGTAGGCGCGCTCTTCGACACCAACATCCTCATCGACCATCTGAACGCCGTCCCCGAGGCCCGCGAGGAGATCGAGCGATTCGAGAGTCGAGCCATCAGCATCATCACCTGGATGGAGGTGATGGTGGGGGCGAACACGGATCTGATCGAGCCGACCCGGGTTTTCCTGGATGGCTTCGAGGTCATCGCCCTCGACGATGAGATCGCCAGCCGCGCCGTGGGTCTGCGGCGAGCACATCGGATCAAGCCGCCCGATGCCGTGATCTGGGCTACGGCGCAGACCGGAGGGCGTCTGCTGGTGACCCGCAACACGAAGGACTTTCCACCCGACGATCCGGGGATACGCGAACCCTACGCGCTGTAGCGAGGGCGCCCCAGCCCTCCAGGTCATGTCCGGGTTCCAGCGCTGCCGAGTGCCCACGGATCGATGGTGCGCACACCCGTGGCCGCGAAGTCCCCGACGTTCCTCGTCACGACGGCCATCCCGTGGACCAGCCCGGTCGCGGCGATGAGCGCGTCGCGTTCACCGCGCGGTTCGGGAACGTGCAGACGAGCGGTCGTCCGTGCGACGGCCGTGTCGACGGGCAGGGTACGCGACGCGAACTCGGTGAGCACGCGGGACTCGAACCAGTCCCTCAGCCGCTGGCCCTGCGCCTCGTCGCGCCGCTCGAGGCGTCCGATGCCGATCTCGACCTCCATGGCCGTGATGACGGAGATGTAGCACAGCGAACTCGGCACGGCCCCGACCCAGGCCATCACGTTCGCATCGGCCCTTCGGTCTCCGGCCCTGCGCAGCTCCGAGATCACGTTGGTGTCCAGCAGATACATCAGCCGAGATCGACGTCGTGAAGGACGAGCCCGCTGCGTGGCGCATCGAACTCGATGTCAGAGAGCCCAGGCATCGCGAGCGCCTCGAGTAGGGTCCCTGCAGCTCCGGTGAGGTGGAGGTAGGCCTCGAAGCTCAGGAGCACGTGCGCTGGCCGGCCGCGGTCCGTGATGATCACCGGGCCATCGTCGGCCGCCCTCTTCGCCAGACTGACGTCCTGATTGAACGCGCGGCTGGTGATGCTCTTGGCCATGGCGACGCCCCTCCCGTCAAGTACCTACGTTACTACATCGGCGTACGGTCGGTCGTCTCCGGCCGTCGCCAAGCTGCCAGCTTGCGCCGTTCCGCTCAGCTATGACCGCCCGCACAGGCGTCGCCGTGGCACCTCTGTAAGCTCGTGGCAGGGATGCGGCAGCGTTATGCGGACGATCTCACCGGGGCCCTCGCCCGCGCGGGCCTGGTCGACAGGCTGGCGGTCCTTCATCGTGCGTACCTGGCCACCGGCGGCCACTTCGCCGTGGCGATGCTCGACCTGGACCACCTGAAGACGGTCAACGACGTCTACGGTCACGCCGCCGGCGACACCGCACTCAGGACCGTAGCGCAGCGTGCGATGCACGTGCTCCGGGGTGATGACGAGCTGTACCGCTACGGCGGTGACGAGTTCGTCATCGTCTTCCCCAACACGACCCGTGCCGATGCTGCAGGCGTCATGCGCCGCGTGCGCCATCACATCGTCGCGAACCCCATCCAGACGCCCGAATGGATCACGCTGACGATCAGCGTTGGTGTGGCCGCCAGTGACGAGGCGGCCGAAGGCACCCGACCAGACGATCTCATGGCCCGCGCCGACAGGCGGCTCTACCAGGCGAAGCGGGCGGGCCGCAACGCCGTCGCGGCGGCAGACCGACCCAAGGAGGAAGGCGGCGGTTTCACGGAGACGCGCCTCTTCGCCCGCGACACCGAGCTGGCCGCGGTGGATGCCTTCCTCGGCTCGGAGGCCGAATCGGCCGAAGAACGCGTGCTCCAGCTCACGGGCCCGGCCGGTGCGGGTTTCACACGCTTCCTGAACGAGGTCGCCGTGCGCTCCCGCCTGGCAGGCAGGGCGGTGCGGCATGTGGTGGCGCGGCCAACG
This sequence comes from uncultured bacterium, assembly GCA_964465355.1. GTDB lineage: Bacteria > Deinococcota > Deinococci > Deinococcales > Trueperaceae > JAABTL01. The sequence goes on from CAYXJZ010000070.1 coordinate 11,986, forward strand.
CACACCAGCCTGCATCTGCGCGCGCTCGAGCTGGCGTACCGCGACGAGCTGGGCGCCGATGCCTCGACGGACGCGGTGACGGCGTGGCTACGCAACGAGGCCGAGGCGCATGGGCTGGTGATCCTGCTGGAGGGCGGTCAGTGGCTCGACAGCGTCAGCCGACGGCTGCTGGCCGAGCGGCTGCGCAGGGGCGGGACCAAGTTGGTCGAATCAGCGCCGGAGGGCACTGAGCCAGCCTTCCGTGAGTCTGCACGACTCGTCCTCGCGCCACTGAGCACCAAGGACGCCGTCGCCTGGCTGGCTGCGGCCACAGGCGGGTCGGTCGAGGCCGCGACAGGCGAGGCCATCGCTCAGGCCACGCATGGCCTGCCCAGCAGGTTGACGCGCATGGTGCGGGCGCTGCTGGAGGACGGGACCCTAGCCCGTGGGCCGGAGGGCCTGCTGGGGGATCCGAGACAGATCGCCACCCGCGCCGCCGGGCTGTCCGTCGGCGCAGTCACGCCGCCCGTCAACCTGCCGGCCTGGGACACGCCGCTCGTGGGCCGCAGCCGCTTCATCGAGCTGACGGTCCCGGGTGTTCGCGCCGCCCGCCTGGTGGTGCTGACGGGCCCAGGCGGCACAGGCAAGTCGAGGCTGGCGGCGCAACTGGGCCTTGAGCTCGCGACCGACGCGCAGGGCGGCACCGACTGGGTGGACCTGCGCGCGGTCGACCGCAGCGAGGACCTGCCGCAGGCCGTGGCCAACGCACTCGGGCTCGGCGCCATCGACGACCTTGCCGCGCTGGCGTCCGAACTCGCAGGCCAGCGCCGCCGGCTGGTGATCGACGAGGCCGACGGTATCGGGCATGACGCCGGCATCCTCGGTGAGCTGCTGCGCCTGGCTCCGGAACTTCGCCTGCTCGTGACGTCACGCATGCCCCTCAGGCTGCCAGATGAGATGGCCGTCGAGGTGCCGGAGTTGTCGACCTTCGCCGCGACCGAGCTGTTCCGCCTTGGCATGGCCCGCGCGGGTGCGCAGGAACCCGTGCCCGACGACGAAATCGCCGAACTGCTCGAGCGCGTCGGCCTGAGCCCCCTGGCCGTCGAGATGGCTGCGGCGTGGATGCGCGCGCTCACCCCGTCCGAGCTCAAAGCCGAACTGGACAGGCAACCGGAACTCCTGGTGGAGGCGCCCGGGCTCAGACCAAGGACCACACGGCTCATCGAGGTGTCACGGCAGCTCATGAGCGCGGTCGAGCAGGAGATGCTCGGCACCCTCGCGCTGCTGCCCGCCGGCTTCGAGGCAGCCCAGGCGCGGGAGGCCGTCGGCGCATCGCCGTTCTTCCTCCTCGCGCTGCTCGAGCGGACGCTGCTGCGCCGGGAGGGCACGCGGTACACGGTGCATGCGGCCATCGCGGAGCGCTTTCGCGCCGGCCTAGCTGATCCGGCGGCCGCGCGCCTGCGCGTCGCCGCGGCCTGGGCGAAGCTGGCAGCGCAGGTTGAGGCGCTCTCCAGGCAGGAGAAGAACCTGCGGGGCTACCGCCTTGTCGATGCCGAGAAGCCCAACTTCGTGTTCGCCTGGGGACAGCTGCTCGACCCGCCCGCGCCCGCGCAGCTCTGGCCACTGGCCCGGCTGATGCGCGGCTACCTGAACCTGCGAGGCCGTGCCAACGAGGGCCTCGACATGTTCTCTCGTGCGGCCACCGCCTTGAGCGGCAGCGCGGACACAGAACTGCGCGGCTGGGTCTACGAGTGCATGGCGCTGTACGCCTACATGCTGCGCAGGGACGGCGAGGCAAGGGAGCATGTGACCGCCGCCCTCGAGCTGCTCCAGGATCACGGTGACAGCGACACGCTCGCCATGACGCTCGGCACCGCTGGCTCCCTGGCCAGTGTCTCAGGCGATGTCGACGGGGCGATCGCCTACTACCGGCGAGCCGCTGAGCTGCGCAGGCTGAGGGGCGATGCCGTCGGCGAAGCCCAGGCGCACGGCAACGTGGCCTTCATCCTCGCCGACACCGACCGGACAGAGGAGGCAGCGGCGGCCCTGCGCAGCGCGATCACGCGCCACCGCGAGCTCGAGCACCTCTCCGGGCTGGCGCTCGCCCTTGCCCGCCTGGCCCGACTCAGCCGCGAACGCGGCCTCGCTCCGCTCCCGGAGGTCTTGGATACCGCCTTGGAGTCCCTGGCCATCGCCGAGCAGATCGGGTTCCCTGGCTGCGCCAGCCTGGCGGCGATGCAGGCGGCAGAGTCGCTCATGGCGATGGAACGCTTCAGCGAGGCGGCGGAGATGTTCGAGCGGTCGGCAACATGGGACGAGGCCCAGGAGGCACCTGACGGCGCCGCGCAGGTCCGCAACCGCGCCCGCGAGGCCCGTGAAGCCGCGCAAGAGGCTACGGCGCCGCGTCGACCTATGTCTCCGGCCTGAAGATCTCCTTCGGCAGCCAAGCCCCCACCACCCAGTTCGGCGCGTCAACCACCTCGTGCACCCTGAGATCGACGGCTACGCTGGCCAGGGCGTAGGCCTCGTGGCGGTCCAAGCCCTTGGCCTCGCCCAGGTAGCGCACCATGGTCCGCACCGCCAGCCGCGCGGCCTCCATCAGGTCGTCGGCCACGCCGGTGGTCACGAAGTGGCCCTGCGGTACGGCCAGGTCTCCCGGTGCGGCGCCGAAGGTCTCGAAGGCAGGCTGCTGCAGGTTCAGGTCACGGCGCAGGCGGAAGCGAAGGGCGATGCGCATGGGCGACTCGATGGCGGTGCCGCAGACCTCACCGTCACCCTGGGCGGCGTGCGTGTCGCCCACCGAGAAGAGGCCGCCCTCCACCGCCACCGGCAGGTAGAGCTTGGTGCCTGCGGACAGGTGCTTGATGTCGAGGTTGCCACCCACGCCGCGGGGCGGGACCACGCTGTGCTGGCCATGCTCGGCCGGCGCCAGGCCGATGGTGCCGGGGAAGGGTGCCAGCGGCACCTCGATGCCAGGCGCGAAGTGCGCCGTCCGGGCACCGGGCGACAGCGACCAGTGCTTGAGGTAGGGATCGGGGTACTCGTCGGCCAGCAGGCCGAAGCCGGGGATGATGGCCGTCCATCCCCACTCGCTCATGGCCAGTTCCAGCACCTCCACCTCGAGCACGTCGCCGGGCTTGGCGCCACGGATGAAGAGCGGCCCGCTCACCGGGTTCACGCGGGCGAAGTCCAGCGCGGCCACCTCGGCCACCGTGGAGCGGTGGTCCAGTTGGCCTCCGGATGCGTCGACCACGGCCACCTCCACGCTCTGGCCGGGATCGATCTCAAGGGCGGGTTGGATGTCGCGGTCCCAGACGTGGTGGTGCTGGTGGGCGTGGATGGTGTGGTCGAACTGCAGACGCTTCATCGGACGATGACCCCGATCATGACGCCGTTCCCGCCAGGGCCCTGCGCCGCAAGCTGCGCACCTGGAAGGCGTGGCCCGCCTCATGCTCCACCAGATGGAACACCGCCCAGGCCGGGGTGACCACGTAACCCTCACCAGGCGGGCTGCGCCTGCTATGCCAGTCCTCCACGGTCATGCCGCGCATGCGCTCGAGGAAACGCTGGCGGGTGATGGCCAGCCTCTTCAGGTGCAGATCCAAGGGCTCGTCCCCGACGTGGCTGAGCATGCCGTCCTGCCTGTGGGGATGCGGGAAGAGCTCTCCGATGTCGTCAGGGACCGGCTCCAGCAGGATGTCGTCGTACAGCCAGGACATCTCGATGATGGCGATGTGGTACAGCAGCGAGCCGATGGCGTTCTCCTGGCCGTCGTTCCCTCGCCAGTCGAGCGCCGCCTGGTCCAGGTCCTCCGTCAGCTCGAGCAAACCGCGGCGGACCTCCTCCAAGGCCCATAGCCAGGCGCCCACCTCTGGCGCTGCGCCTTCCAGCGGCTCCATCGCATGCAGGACACGGGATTGGGCTTCGTTGGCCATGGTGCCATCTTAGCGGGGCGATCCGGCTCCGTCGGCCCCGCTCAGTCTTCGTACTCGTCGGGCATCCGCCACCACAGGTATGGCTTGGTCTGCGGCCAGCCCTCCGGCGAATCCTCCCAGGTCTCCTGCCGGCCGTATGGGGTGATGTCGAGCAGCGACCACAGGTTGCCGATCTTCTCGGCGGCTCGCGAGGTGGTGAAGTAGGTCCGGTAGACCTCGCCACCGTGCCGGAGGAAGACACTGAGGCCGAAGCCGTCGCCTGCGCCCATGTCGTGCTGGAAGCCGTTGCCCGTCTGTGTGTACCAAGGCACGTCCCAGCCCATGCGCGCCTTGAGCGCCTCGATCTCGGCCAACGGCGCTGGCGCCGTCACGGCGAAGGTGGTGTCGCGGGCGCGAAGGGGCGCGAGGCTCCCGAGTTGGCTGATGAACATGGAGCAGCCGGAGCACGGCTTGCCGCCCGGCTGCAGCATGAAGTGGTAGACGATGAGCTGCCGTCTGCCCTCGAAGAGGTCCAGCAGGGTGGCCGGACCGTCGGGCCCTTCGAAGACGTAGGGTTCCTCGATCAGCACCATCGGCAGTCGTCTGCGCTCGGCCGCCAGCGCGTCGGCGGCGCGGGTGGCCGCCTTCTCCTTCTCCAGCAGTCGTGCCCGTTCCTCGGCCCAGGCATCCGCAGAGACCACCTGCGGCAGGGCTGCTTGTCCGTCGTCCGTCGTCGTGCTCATGGAGAGCCTCCTCTCAGTGGCAGTCGTGGCTGTCGCCGGCCACGGCGGTGGCGCCGAGGTCGTCGGAACGGCCGGCCCTGATGCGCGGCCACTGCGAGATCGGCCGGCCGTCGAGCCGGAAGGCCTGACCGGTGCGACCGACGAACGGCCGTGGCCAACCTTCCGGAGAGTCCTCCCACGGCTCCTGGCGGCCGTAGACCGTCATGTCGAGCATCAGGAAGCTGCTCCCCATCACCTCGCAGCCACGGGCGGTGGTCCAGTAGGTCTCGAACACGCGGTCGCCATCGCGCAGGTAGCAGACCTTCATGCCGAAGTGGCGCCCGGCGATCAGCCGCTCCCTCGACGCATCCGGCACCGAGTACCAGGGGAAGGGCCAGTCCATGAAGTCGCGGTAGCGGGAGGACTGATCGAAGGGGCCCTGGCAGAACACCGCGTAGGTCACGTCGCGCGAGTGCAGGTAGGCCAGCTCGAGCACGTGGCCGGAGTTGGAGGTGCAGCCCTCGCACTGATCGGCGGCGGACCGGCCGGCGTGCCACATGTGGTACGAGGCGAACAGCTGCGACCGGCCTTCGAAGGTGTCGATGAGCGGCACCTCGCCAGCCGCGCCGATCACGGGCGTCGCCGGGTCGACCTCGACCATCGGCAGGCGCCGACGGGCGGCGGCGATGGCGTCACCCTCACGGGTGTGCGCCTTCTCCCTGACCCGGAGCTCCTTGACCTGCTGCATCCAGGTGGCGCGGTCGACGATGGGTGCTGTTGCGGTCATGCTTGCTCTCCTTGGTCGCGCGTGTCCGGTGGCCTGATGGGTCGTCTGCCCCCTCAGTCGAAGAAGGGAACCGACTCCCTGGCGGCCGCCACGCGCCCCTTGGGCTCCTCCCACTGCTCCTGCCGCCCAAGCGCGGTGATGTCGAGCAGGTCGTAGGAGCCTGCCAGGCTCTCGGTGCCGCGGGCGAAGGCCGTGTATGTATGGAAAACCTGCTCGCCGATGCGCAGGAAGGCGCTGTAGGCGGCCACCTCAACCGGCTGCTCCCCGGCCACGAAGTGCAGGGCGGAGCCGCGCGCCACGTGCTCCTCCTTGCTCATGAAGTTGTAGTCGATGGGCGCCACCCGCTCGTCCAGCGTGGCGCCGAAGTCGTAGTTGAAGTCGCTCTCGAAGGAGGAGTACCAGCGGATGTGGTCCCAGCCACGTTCTGCCTGGTAGGCCTGCAGCTTCGCCAAGGGCGCGCGCGACACGTGGGCGAGGGCGGTGTCGCGATGCCTGAGATGGCGGATGAGGCCATCGGAGACCTCGTCGGCCGCCCCGGTGCAGCCTGGGCAGCCCTTCTCCCACGACGGATCGAACATGAAGTGGACGACGATCAGCTGGCGCTGACCGTCGAAGAGGTCGAGCAGGGTGGCCGGTCCATCGGGGCCTTCCAGCCGGTAGTCCTTCTCGACACGCACCATGGGCAGCTCACGCCGCTCGCGGTTGATCGCGTCGTAGGCACGGGTGTGCGCCTTCTCCTTCTCCAGCAGGCGCACCCTGGCCTCGCGCCATGCCTCGCGCGAGACCACTTTGGGCAGACGATCGTCGTGGCTCATGTCGCTCTCTCCTCCTCGCCTCGGCTTCCCCAAGGCATCAGTGGTGCTGCAGCAGGCTGCGATGCGATGTCGTGCTCGAGCGAGGCCTGGGCCTCGCGCCAGACCGGCAAGGCCTGCGCCAGTCGTCCAAGGCCCATGTCGGTGATCTGCATGGCACGTTCACGCGCGTCGTCGGTGGCGACCGATGCGATCCAGCCCTGCTCCTGCAGCAGACTGGCGTTGCGCGTCAAGGTGGTGCGCTCGAGACCGAGCAGTTCGGCCAGTCGACCGAGCCGCACCGGACCCGTCTGCGCCAGGGCGGCCAGCAGCGAGAACTGGGTGGCGCGCAGGCCGAGGGGGCGCAGCCGCGCCTCGTAGTGGCGGGTGATGGCTCGCGCCTTGCGGCGGGCGGCCAGGCAGTGGCAGCCGCGGGTGGCGCTGAG